>DONH01000110.1 GCA_003509235.1 Planctomycetaceae bacterium | reverse complement strand
CAGGACCTTTCAGCGTGTGAAGTTGATCAAGACCATCGACACGAACTCGGTAGCGAAGTCGCAAAATCATGCGAATCACAGACCAGAATATTTTCTCCAACACCACTCGCATACCCTTCTCCAGAACCTTAAAAAGAACATATCGCTATTCGATATTTCACACTGCCAAATACCAACTTTAAAACAAAAGGGGTGAATTTTGAAACTAATCAAGGAAACCCAAGTTGCCAAAAATATAAAACTACACAAAATTAAGACGATCTCATTAAGAACCCTCTACACCAAGTATGAACGGTAAGGTGTCTCTCTTAAGAAATTCACCGTCTTTGAGTCATGTTTTAATCGATTCTGAGCCTGCCGCCTGTTCTTGACGCATACAAACACTATTCTTTCAGTTAGTCCGATTATGACGTCTCGTCTGATTGCTGATGGCCCAAATTAATCGAACCATCTCATCAGCTGAATTGATCAGACAGAATGTTTGCTTATAGTGAAGGAGTTCGACGTCGTACCATTTCGATTCGCACGATGTTCCTCGGCAGAAAGTTCTCCAATGATCCGTTTCGGCAAGGCAACACCCTCGACAATCACCGTTGATGACCAGCGAACAGTTCCCAACGCACACACCCGTGACGTGATTTACGGTGTCGTTCTCAATGAACTCTCTCGTGTCATGCCCAGCTCAAATCAGACGCTTCTGACACCTGAATCGGTACTGACTGATGAAGGCATCGATGACGCTCGCCTTGAAGATGCAATTGTTCGTCTCCAAGGAAGTTATGGAATGCGGTTGCATAAAGAGTGGATACTAGACATTCGCACATGTGACGACCTAGTGACTTGCATTGCCACCAGAATGTTCGATACCCAAGACACAGACGCAGCAGAAGCTCTGCTAAGAGATTCAAGTTCTCACGAGAACCCCACAGATATGAGAACCTACTCTTTTGAGGAATGCGAGGTTCTAAGAAAACGTGTTGCAGACCTCCAAGCACTCGGCCTCGACAACCCTTTCCTTTTAGCGCATGAATCCGTTACGGGGAAGCACGCATCTATTTGTGGGAAAGATGTAATCAGTTTTACCAGCTTTGATTACCTTGGCCTGACCAGCCATCCAGCGGTTACATCAGCAGCGAAAACAGCAATTGATCAGTTTGGCTGCGGGGCTACAGCAAGCCGTATGGTTGGTGGTAATACCACGCTTCTCAATGCACTTGACAATGCTATTGCAGACTTTATTGGGACAGAGAAAGCAACAGTTTTCCCATGTGGGTTTGGTACCAATGCGTCCGTATTCGGGCATTTATTTAATTCCGAGGACCTTATCCTTTATGACGAACTAGCGCATAAGAGTATTACCGAGGGAGCAATGACCTCGCAGGCCGCCAGTCGTAGCTTTCGGCACAATGACTTTGAACAACTCGATGGCCTCCTCCGAGATATTCGTCATAAATACCGACGTACTGTTGTTGCAATCGAAGGCGTTTACAGTATGGACGGCGATTACCCGGATCTCCCAAAGTTTATTGAAGTGAAACAACGACACGACGCACTGCTATACATCGACGAGGCGCATTCGCTCGGAACAATGGGGAACAACGGGCGAGGAATCGCTGAGTTCTTCGAAATTGACCCCAAAAGCGTCGATATTTGGATGGGAACGATCAGTAAATCCCTTGGATCTGGCGGAGGGTACCTAGCTGGTTCTCGCGAACTCATAGATTATCTCGGACTGACGACCCCTGCGTTTGTCTTCTCAACAGCATGCTCACCACCAAATACTGCTGCTGCTCTCGCTGCACTGCAGACCCTTCAAGCCGAACCATGGCGGGTTCGACAACTTCACGAAAGGTCAGCTCTTTTTCTATCTCTCGCAAAAGAAGCCGGCCTCGACACCGGACCAAGCCTGAACACTCCGGTGATTCCAGTTATAGTTGGCAGCTCGCAAAAAGCTCTCGCCGTCTCCCAGCGACTATTGGAAATGGGTATTAATGCCCGCCCGATCTTATTCCCTGCCGTTCGAGAATCTGCTGCTCGCATTCGATTTTTTATTACCTGTGAACATACAGACGCCGATATTCATCAAGCCGTTCAAGCTGTCACTGAAGCGGTTGCAACGAGTTAGTCCGACTTCTCCGTTGCTCCAGCAAGTCGCTTCTCAGCTGCCAATGCTGGCTTCCAGTAGTAGCCCTGTTTGTTTTCACAATAACATTCTGGAAAGTCTGTAATCAACTTTTTGAGAGTAGCCTGACTCTTCTCTTTATTTCCCTGCTGTGATAATGATTCAGCTAGAATGAATAAGCATGTCCCAACACTGTTAAGCTCTGGAAAAGAGGATGCATTTTCTTTCGAAATCTCTTCCCCTGATTCCTTCTGCTGCCGTACGGCCTCATCACCAAATTCCTCAAAACATTGTGTCGTGAGTTTTGACACTAACTCGTGATCCTCAGCCTTAAGTGCGACCCAAGCCTTGGTTGCCAAATCTGTTGGAGATGGTCTCGCACCATCGCCACCTTCGGCTGCCTGCAACAATCCAATGCACACCACTGAAACAAAACCACTCAAAATAAGATTTTTCAGTACCATTTTATTTTTCCATCTTTTTTTATGACCCACCCAGACACGAGTATCCACCAGACTCAAATAATCTTACAGCAATGACGCAAAGATACCTTGTTTCTTCCCTATTGCAGCCTACACTAACACCAAACTCTAATATTTTCCTAGCCTCCCACATCAAAGGATTAAAAATGGCTGATTCGCAACCTATTTCGTGGCCTGATTTGGCTATTGGGCTCTACGACAGGCTAACTGGCAGACAGGCCGAAATCACTTACGAATTCGAAAACCTTCATGTCAAAATTCCGAGTGATACGACAGAAAGTGCCCAACATGCAGAGTGGATTCTCGATGGCTGCATAAAAATTAGGACGCGAGACACTAGCAAAGACCCAAAATAATTTTGACCGGCCACCTCAACGGGCAACTTCAAGGTCGTTCGGTCAAAATTATTGCGTCAGGGAATAACATTCGTCTCGAATTGGAAAACTTCATAAGTCTATGGAGTCTCTATCGGCATAGGGCTACATTACGTCCGTTGATCAATCTGTTAACCAAAGCGGGTGGCCAGTCTGAAGTTTGTTATAGAAACTTTCGTATTTTCAGAACACATAGTAGAAATGGTTGATTTTTTGAGCTTTCAATCATAACCAGTATGCGTCGATCGCTGTCTTCAAAATGAGAACGGCGATCACAAGTAGGAATATGTTTCGGACAAAACCACTTCCACGTCTAAAGGCAACCGTTGTTCCTAAGCCAGCCCCTACGATGTTCACAATCGCCATTGGGATGACGAGTGACCACCACACGACTCCGCTTGATGCAAACACGCATATAGCCGCGGTATTTGTGGCCGCGTTTAAGGCCTTTGCCGAAGCAGATGCATGGAGAAAGTCGTACCCCAGAAACCTCACAAAAAAGAAGACAAAAAAGCTTCCTGTCCCTGGCCCAAAGAACCCGTCATAAATGCCCAAACAGAACGCAATCACACCAGCAAAGGCCGCCTCACACGGGGGATGATAGGTAGGGACGTGGTCACGCCCAAAGTGCTGACTCGCCAAGGTGTACCAAAACACAAATGCCAGGAGCACAGGCAGAACCTTTCGCAGCCACTCTGACTCAAAGTAAGTCAAAGCCCACGCACCAATAAACCCACCAAGCACGGCCATGATCAGTGCTGGTACAAGTCGCATCCACGAAACATTGACGTGAGCCGCATATGATCGTGCCGCCCACGCTGTTCCCCACACCATTGCCGACTTTGTCGTGCCAAAAATACTAGGGAGAGGCGCCTGAGGAAAAACTCCGAGCATAACGGGCAGCGAAACCAGTCCCCCACCGCCAGCTATAGCATTGACGAAGCCACCCAAAAAAGAGCCCGCAAGAATCAATCCAACTTCAAATGGAGTCATTCAAGCCACCGCATCCTATCCCGCAAAACATTAAAGCCCTTCGAGACCTCTTATAAATTATGCCCACTCTCGGTCACGTTTCCTTGATCTGATATAGGTGGACATCCTGCTGTGGATAGGGAAACGAAATATTAGCAGAGTCAAACTCTTGCTTCACTGCAGCCGTTACTTCCCAGAATACCGTCCAATAATCTTCGGTCTTAGCCCACGGTCGGGCAATGAAATTAATTGCAGATTCACCAAGTTCATTCATCTTGATGAGCGGAACAGGATCCTTCATTACCAGTGGGTGTTCATTGATAATGCGTTCAAGAATCGACTGCGCCTTCGCAACATCGTCATCGTAGCTAATACCAAACGTCATATCGATCCTTCGTGTACTACTCGCCGTTGCGTTAGTGATCGTATCACCACCAATCTTTCCGTTTGGAACGATCATCTTCTTGTTATCAAAGGTACGAATTGTTGTAGACAGCATATTCATGGAATCCACAATCCCACTCACACCGCCGGCGTCGATGACATCACCAACATCGAATGGTCGATATGCAAGAATGAGTAACCCTTGGGCAAAGTTTGACAGCGTCCCCTGTAGGGCAAGTCCGATTACAAAAGCAGCACCACCGATCAGCGCTAGTATTGGGCTTGTATTAATACCAAGGGCCGAAATTGACACCACAAACCCGAGTACCAAAATCGCCTGTCGGACAAAATTAACCAGAAATGTCCGTAAGAGTGACGATGCCCCCTCGACTCGGGAAAGGGCCTCGCCGCAAATCCTACTAAGCGCACGCGAAAACATCCATGATGCAAAGAGAATAGACCCAAACATCAACAGACGCCCGACCCATCGAAGACCACCTTGAGGTGACATCACCCAGTTTTTCAAAACCATGAACGTCGCTTGCAAATTATAGAAATCAAATTCCAGCCCACTCACAGCAGATGCGTAGGCTCTGTACTTCTTTGGATCTCCACCCTTTTGCTCCCACTCATCAAGCACCACGCGAAATCTGTTCAGCAACTCATCCTGCTCCTCCTGAAGCCCTGCAATTTCTTTATTGGCTGAACCCGTCTTTTTTTCCAGTTGCAGTTGGCTTACTTCAGTAACCTTCTTTTGCACGCGGACCTGCCACGCATCCGCCTGCTTTTTAAGTTCTTCATCCGTGAGAGGCCGCAACTGAAGCCGAAGTTCTTCTCTCGTTGGAATGACATCTGGATTGGCTTGCTCTGCTTCTGCACACTTTGCGGTGTTTGCAAGACAAAGGACAGAACAAAAAAGCATTACCAGATGGCCACGAGGTACTTTGCTGGAGAATTGTGATAGGAGCAAAAATAACCGTTGAAACATGAAACAGACCCGGGTAAAAATTTTTGACTTGTAAGAGATTAGCCGTGAGGCAAACTAAGCCTCAATCTTAGTCAGCATTCTTTCCAGCACACAATTACAAAACTATATTTCATGTCAGAACTTACTCCATTCTCATGGTTTTTACTCGTGCTGGGAGCGACTGGCGTTGGCATCTCGAAAAGTGGATTGGCTGGTGTGAGCCTTGTTCATGTAATTGTATTTGCCTACGTCTTTGGTGCAAAAGCCTCAACCGGAGCACTCTTGCCTCTCCTGATTGTCGGAGACTGCTGCGCAGTTTTGCTCATCGGACGAGAGGTTGATTGGCGATACGTGCTTCGTTTACTCCCACCAGCGTTCGTGGGGGTTGTCATTGGCTGGAGTCTGTTGGGTCGGCTCGATGAGGCTGCCTTTAAGCCGCTGATCGGCATAATCATTATTCTACTTTGTTTTGGGCAACTCCTTAGAATGTGGCAGCCAAACTTATTTACAACGATTCCCCATACAAAACCTTTTGCTTGGTCAATGGGCATCCTTGGTGGAATAACAACGATGTTGGCCAATGCAGCGGGCCCAGTCATCGCGCTCTATCTCCTTGCAGTCTCTCTACCAAAACTTAAGCTGGTAGCTACGGGCGCTTGGTTTTTCTTTGTTTTGAACATTGCGAAAATCCCATTTAGCGCGAACCTCGGCTTCATTACTGCGGAAAGCCTTCTTATCAATCTTATCTTAGCGCCATGCGTCGTTGCCGGACTCATCTTTGGCCTTATGGTGGTTCGAAGACTACCACAGAAAGTCTTCGACACCTTTCTCCTTGCATTTACAGCCGTTGCCGCAATTCGAATGGTTTTGTGGTAGCCGGTTCTTCTTCGAAACGATACAGCCCAAAATTCTTACCTTGAGACTGGTGCTACCCGTCACCGTGATCGTCCGAGTGACTACCTGAATCTCGCACTAACTCACGAACGATACTCGGAACACCTTCACAGGCATTTTTCGCAATGCATTCAAACGTGGTCCGGGCAATCGATTCCGGAATGTGTGGGTCAACAACAATTCGACGTGCTTCATCTGGGGCGAGGAAAGCGAGTGAGGCAGCAGGATATACCTGAAGCGACGTGCCAACGCATAGAAGGATGTCGGCTTGCGTTACGAGAGCAGCTGCTGCTGTCATTGCTGGTACCTCTTCGCCGAACCACACCACGTGTGGACGCAATTGACTGCCCGCAGGACATGTGTCTCCAAGAATAATATCGTTGCTATCAAGCCTAATAAGACAGTCAGGATTTTGTGTGCTCCGAGCCTTCATCACTTCGCCATGAAGGTGAAGCACACGAGCCGACCCTGCCCGCTCGTGCAAGTCGTCAACATTTTGCGTGATAATATCAACCTCAAAATACCTCTGGAGAGCGGAAAGTGCTTTGTGCGCAGCATTCGGCTGGGCAGATCGTACCTGTTTTCGACGCTCATTATAGAATCTCAACACTCGAGCAGGATCAGCTTCCCACGCCGCTGGTGTGGCTACCTCCTCAACCCGATGCCCTTCCCACAGTCCATCTTCCCCCCGAAATGTTTGAAGGCCACTTTCAGCACTGACACCAGCACCTGACAAAACTACAACTCGTTGCATAGCCGTAACAACATTTAGAAAATGAAAGAACATCAAGAACCAGAATCGAAGACTACCAGAACCACTTCGAGAAGTAGACCGGCAGGTGCTGAACAAAGCACGCAGGACTACTATCTTGAAAATGGGTTTCTTGTGTTTACGGCCGCTTATCATTTAAAGCGGGGGATATGCTGTGGTTCCGGCTGCAGGCACTGTCCCTTTGAGCCTAAAAATATCGCAGGCACCAAAACAACCGCCCTCAAACGGAAGACAGCCTGAGAGCACCAGTGAGCTTATTCGATGGATACACTTGAAGATGACGAGGCCTGGGATGAGGAATTCGATGAAGAAAACCTCAATGAACCGGTCATCCCCTGCCCGTACTGTGGCGAAGAGATGTTAGAAGACAGTCCGCAGTGCCCTGCCTGTAGAAATTACATTTCAGCTGAAGATCTCCCCACCAGTTCGCAGCCACTTTGGGTCGTGCTAACGGCAGTTGTCTGCCTGCTCATTGCCCTAGGATGGGTGCTGAGTGGTTTCTAAATCAATGATGCCTTTACAAGGCAAGGCCAGCATAGGCCAGCAACGATCCACTGAGTAAACCGATCATTCGCATCCACCCCTGGTTTAACCCCAGCCAGCAGAATACGCTCAAAGCAAGAACAATTCCGGCAGCGACTACTCCTTCAACAAGAAGCACATTCATAGTCGCATTTTGGAGCCACCGAATAAAGAGAAACAGGCCTCCAC
>DONH01000268.1:3981-4451 GCA_003509235.1 Planctomycetaceae bacterium | reverse complement strand
CTCGATCAAATTCTTGGTTATGTTTCAATTCGGGATGTCCTTCGACAGAATTGGATGGGGTGGCCAATCGAGTTGAGGAAGATGATGCACAAAGCTCTTTTTGTTCCTGAGACCATGCCGCTTGATCGTCTGCTTGAACTTTTTCAAAAGGAACGAAATCAGTTAGCGATAGTCTTGGATGAATATGGTGGCACCGAGGGGTTAGTGACTCTGGAAGATGTCATGGAAGAGCTTGTCGGGGAAATTCGAGATGAACACGATCATGACCGAAACAGTGAATTTGTTCAGAGAGAAGATGGGTCATGGCTTGTGGACGGTAGTCTCGCGGTGGATGACCTTTTTGGCCGAATGGCACTTCCTGATCCTGGGGGATCACGGGATTATTCAACGGTTTCCGGCCTCGTCCTCGATGAACTCGAAAAAATCCCTTCAGTCGGCGATGCCTTTCGATGGAATGGATTATTAATCGA
>DONH01000268.1:3219-3658 GCA_003509235.1 Planctomycetaceae bacterium | reverse complement strand
GTTGTCGATATGGATGGCCGGCGGATTGACCGCCTTCTCGTGCAACGAGTGTCCTCGGACGGTAAGTAAGTCTTCCGCAATCTTAGAAAAATTCGTAGTGCATTCTACAAATAAAATTGATCAGCTGAGGCGTTTTACTGGAAGGCGATTTTTCTGAGGTGGTGTTCCGTTACGTTCAAAAATCGCTCTCCATACGGGAGCGCCTGCAAGTCGCGTGCGTCGCTCGAAATGAGTTCGGTATGTGGTTCCCGGTCCGCCGGGAGATTCATCGGACTGTTGGCTGAATAGTAAAGTGTCATCAACAGTTCTCGTAGCTTCATGGAAATACTCTTCAACATCAGTCCAGATGTGAAGTTGTGACCCTAATTGCATGATTCGACCAGCATGCTCCAGAAATTCCGGATTTAAGATTCTGCGCTTCCGATGCCGGGCTTTCCAC
>DONH01000268.1:0-2923 GCA_003509235.1 Planctomycetaceae bacterium | reverse complement strand
CGCTTCCGATGCCGGGCTTTCCACCACGGGTCTGGGAAATAAACATGGACCCCCGCTAACGATGCGTTGGGAAGGGAATGTCGGACCAGATGCATGGCATCGCCGTGAATAACAACACCATTCGATGTATCTGGTGAGGCTAATCGAGAGGCAGCCATTCTGGCGTAGCCAGCACTTACCTCGATACCTAAAAAATTTCGATCCGGGTTTGCTGAAGTAGCGGAAGTTAAAAACATCCCTTTTCCTGTACCAACTTCCAATTCAACAGGACCCGACCGACAGAAGAGTGTTGTCGGATCAAGAGGGGATTCCAAGTCAGCTAGGATTCGCAGGTTCCTTGAAAGATCGAGGTCTTTTGGTGGCTTTTTGGGATGGCGCCGCGGCATGGCAATGCGTGGGAAAGAGCCCGGGGAATCAGGACGTTGATGTGGTCTGGTTGGCGGCAAGGAAATCAACCGGTAGAGGAACGCCTTTGATCACACCGTCCACAACAATATTCGAATCGACCAGTCCCTGAAACCGACAAACAATCATCGCTTTGGGCCGCACTCGTACCCGCTCCACAGAAATAACGAGCCGTTCGCCTGGCCGCACGGGCTCTCGAAACCGGACATCTTCCAAGCCACCAAAGCCAATCATTTCCGCTTCAAGTAATTGGTGTTTCTGTGAGAAGTAGCTAGAGAGTTGTGCCGCTGCCTCGCACATAATGACTCCAGGCATCAACGGAACATTCGGAAAATGCCCCCGTGCCCAGAATTCATCTGCTGTCGTGTCTTTATATCCAACACAGAGCCCGCGATCCTTGTCCTCGTGAACAATTGCCGTTAACTGCTCCATTTCAAAACGTTGCTGATTGTAGCGGCGGATTTCCTCAATATCAGCAATGACAGCACTGAGGTCATATTCGTTCGGATGAATGATATAGTCGCGAGGGGGCACGGAAGGCTGCTCCAGAAATGGTCGTCGTGGGAAAAACTAGTTGTGTAGAACAACGGTTAGTATTGCGATCGAGGATAGGCCTCGGTTGTTATGTCTTGATGTGCTTTCGTTTTGCTTTTCTTGCTTTACTGTTCGCTGGCCTTGAACCATGATTCGCTTTTTTGATTGTTCGGTGAGGTTTTGACATGACTGGTGACTTCCTTCGTTATTTTCCAAAAAGTGGGAATTTTAATTTACCACGGTATTCATGTAGTTTCCACGGCGTTCATGGACTTCCCCGGCGAGACGTACGGAATGCTCTTAAGCCGGCCTAATTAAGCAGGGAACGACCTGTTAAACACTATTTTTGCTCTTCTGTACTTCGGCGTTCCGCATCAAGAGATTCACGTATAGACGTTTTCAAGATGTCAACAAAGCTGGCAATCAAAAAGCCGAAGATACCACCAAGTACGGCTGAAGAGAGGCCTCCCAGAAGTGTTCCTGCAAAAGATGAGGATGTCATGAGAGACAAGGCGATTGCGCCTGATACTCCTCCAATCAATCCGCCAATGCTCACCGATATTGGTAAAAGCCAACCTGTTCGAGAGTGCCGCTCGAGATGAGAAGGGGAAGGAGCCGGAACATTGATGACAGATGTTCGTTGACGAGTGCGCGAAAGATCACGATCCGTTGCCTCTCGCATACGGGTGCCAATTGCATTTCCCGCGATGTGCATGGCAAGGCTGCCGAATATGACGAGCGTAGCCAGCCAACCGGCGAGTCCTAACCAATTAATGGCAGAAAACGCGATTGCTAGAGCTGTAGCGAGCCAAAAAAATGTTTGTAATCGCATAAAGTTTTTGGCTTTGGGTACGGTTATTCAATTGCTACTGGTGTGTAAATCGGCAATAACCGGTAATAGACCTCAAGCGTTAGAATGGCAAGTGCCGTGTGTGCGAGTCTACCGGCGGGTGCAAGGTGGCGGTCACGAATAGCATTTTTAGTAGTGCCATTGGGGTTGGTTAGGTACCAACTGCCAATTTCACAGGGAGGACTACCAAATGCGGGATTGCGCTGATTCATTCTCGTTGTTTCAGTGACCTGCATTCGCACAAGATAGTCACGATTTCGTCGGTTCCATTGCTCCCATGCAGGATGGTCAATATGAAGCAAAATTTGCGCGAGATAAAAGTTTCTATAGAGTAGCAGTGCAGGATGTGTATTTGATTTGAGGAGTTGGCTGACCCCTTTAAGAAGTCTTGGGTCGTTACTACTCCACCCTGTATAGAGTCGGCAGAGTAGGCCGACCGCAGACGTACATTCTCCCGGTTCCCGAGTTGTAGAGTTTGCAAACGAAGCGAGGTAATGATAACGCGTTGGGTCACGGCTCATACCGCCGATCTTGTTCGCAACAACTTGAGTCCGCCCCGGACGACTCAGGGGGGCAGGGGGCGTGAGGCTATCAAGAAATTTATCTGCTTGACGAAAAATATCAGAATGAACTGCCGCCCCGGCGAGTTGGCTGCTCTTGAGTGCGACTATCTGCCATCCGGTAACCGTGATATCTCCTGGCTGACCGAGTTCGTAACGCCACCCGCCAAGTGGGTGTTGGTGCCGTGCAAGAAACACAGTCAATGCGTTCACGTAACGTTCCAGGTCGGGGTCACCAGTCATGCCAAAGGCTTCCGCCATGACAAGGGTTGTGAGCCCATACCCATAAAGATCTCCAGAGAAAGTGGAGACAAAGTTAGGATTGTCGGGATGAAGTTCTTTTAGTTCGATGTCGAGTATGGTCTTGAGTTGCTCAAGACCTCGGTAAACGACTTCTTTGTAGGGACCATCTAAATGTGTATTTCCAGCTCCAAGGAACGGCAGGAGGGCAATGGATGTACTTGCTTTGGTATGGCCTTCTATATAGCCCTTGGTTCGACACAGGCACTGTTGCGAAGGGTGTCCAAAGGGGTCGATGCAGTGCGGATGTTCAAACAGCCAGGCGCCATTTGCT
>DONH01000498.1 GCA_003509235.1 Planctomycetaceae bacterium | reverse complement strand
CAACGATAAAAAACATGGACGCAGCGATAAGGGTGACACAAGCAATACACATGATTTCACCTGCCGTGATTTAGTAATATTTAAATAATAGGCATGCCCTTTTTTTTTTACAGTTGTCGTTTGATGGAATGTAAGAAAACAGTAATTATGACGGCGAAATTGGTTGCTTTGGAGGCCTTAGGTAGTACGCGGTTTTAGGTGGTACGCATGGTCAGCGCAGTGATATTTGGTGGGGCTGATGGGTACACATGAAGCTTTGGGAAATGTTTTTTTGCACCGCGCGACAGCTTTTTTGAGCGAGTGGACGGCTTGTTAAATGCGGTTGCCATGCGTCGGCTTAGGATGAATGGAGTACTTATTCACATGCCGGGTAGGACAGAGGCCAGATATCGAAAAGGCTCACAGGTGAAAGTAGTGATCCGTGGTAAATTCGTTGATGTTTTGGTACGTCGATAACAGCCTTTTCAGTAAGAATTAGAAGGATGTGGTTAAGTGGGAAGGTGTTCCCGTACGAGCATTGTTCAGTTTCATGTTCGTATGATTCGGGTGCTAATAAGTACAAGGAAAAAATAGTCTGATGAAAAGAATTCAGATAATCGCGATTGCATGGATAGCTTGCTTGAACGTCGTCTGTGGACAAGAATATGAGATTGAATTTTTAACAGTTCCTCGTGCAGTTCGTCTGGTAGATGAGAGCGAAGAGGGAGCCACCAATTTAATACTGCCAAATGTTGGATTAATTGATGGCAAGACAGCGAAGGAGTTAGCAAAGGCGCCGCATTCCGGTCTTTTGTTAGATGGTCTTTCTTCGATAGACGAAGACACAGCTCACGAACTTGCCAAGTTTTCCGGGTTTGTACTATCACTTAACGGTCTTACTTCTATCAGCCCAGAAGTTGCTCGAGAACTATCAACATTTGAAGGACGCGCTTTGGTTCTCAATGGTTTAACCACCATCAAAAAGGCACTGGCATCCGATCTAGCTAAGTTCGAGGGCCACGCGTTATTCCTTGATGGTTTAACGAATATTGACACAGCAGTGGCTGGGGAACTTGCCGCTTTTCAGGGAGGCTGTTTGGGTCTTTATGGTCTTGGGACAATAAATGAGGAAGTCATGCATGTGTTAATTCAATGGCGTGGTGAAAACCTCAGTGTTCGCAAAGAAGGCCTGACGACAGAGGCGTGCTTCATCAAAGACCAGCACAAGCACTCGTGGAAAATAATCGGAGATGTATGGGCCTCCTTTTAATACGACCTGCCTGGTCTGGGGTGTTTCGCTGGCAGAAGTGCCCTGCCCTCTGGCTGCATGGGCTGTTATTGATCCAGATACTGGAATCCGCCTGGTCCCGAAAAAAATATTGGTTCACGGGGCTTCGAACAAAAGCAGATCTCGATACGTAATAGTTCTTCAGTTGCGTTGAAGTTTCTCGTGAGATTGAGCCCACATGTGGCTCCGACTATGCAGAAAGTGTAATCACGTGCAGGAAATCCTTTTGGATTCTGTAAGCGGTGATAAAACCCTTGTTATTTCGTCGGTGCGTATCACGTTTTCTTAAAGAAATTAGTGGAATTCGAATGAACCATTTGCAGAAAAAGCCAGTAGCGATTTCCCCTCGTCTCAGAATGAAAGCAAGGAAAGCGCTAGCTGATCTTGATGATATGCGGCTACGGCAATTGTTGGAAACGGCTCGTCGTGTTGAGCGGTATGCGGTAGGTCGTACAGAGCAATCGGTGGCTAACGCCTTGGGTAAACCGCTCATATTTGTTCGAGCAATGATTGCTTTCTGGAATGCCGCCGGAGTGCTTGAGACGAAGCGGGCACGAGCCAAGTTCCTTAAGAACTATGGTAAGAAAAAAGTTCGAATTCTTTATCAGGCATTGGAGGCCAGTCGCTAGGAAAAACTCAAAAAAATGCTGTGCTGTTCTGCACGATCCAGCATGCTTCTTGAACTCGCTATCTCCGCGAGTGTTGAATTTTCAAGATGCTAACTTATGCGACAAGCATATTAGGCACCCGTATGCACACACCGAGATTTGTTCACAAGGAAAAGTTATATATCTTGACGCATTGACCTCGTGTTTGGAGGGCTCTTTTTTTCTTTATATGGTGTATGCGTATATGGTTGCATCGTAATACGTGAAGATGCACTCCGTACTGTTCTGCGATGGGCCTGATGAGTTGGCGGCGAAAGGTTCGATATGACTGTTATCAGACGAAACAAAGCAAACGGGAAGCTCTATACGGTTAAGCTTATTTGTGCCGCAATGCTTGCCTCTTTCCTGGCAGGAAGAGAGCAACTGTCGGCTGAATTAGTCATGAACGTGCAAGAAGATGTTGCTGTTGCAAGGAAGATTCTTCAGTCATGGGAATCAGAGGAAAAGCTGTCAGAAGAAAGAGTGCTCCATGTCATTGTTTGGCGTTGTCAGGATAGAGATTTTCCCTCAGGTTATCGCCACCGACTTCAGCAAATTATGTTGCATATTCAAGACTTCTATCGGAAGGAGATGGTCCGGCATGGTCTTGGTCGTCGCTCGTTTAATCTGGATATTCAACCAAGCGGCGAAATCGTGATTCACGAAGTTGTTGGTCATGGCAACTGGAACGATTACAAAAAATCTGATGGAAATAGAATCAAAGAAGAGTGTGCAATAGTCCTTCGAGAAAAAGGAATTCGTGTTGATCAGGAGACCATCATGATTTTCACAAACCTAGCAGAGTGGGACTCAAAGAAGAAAATATTTTCACATAAAAGTCCATATTATGCTGGTGGCGATTGGCGTAAGGGGATCGCTTGGCAACTCGATAGCGAAGAATTGGATATCCAGAATCTCTCACGGAAGAAGCCATTGATTACTGATGGAGAATATGGACGTATTTCGTTGGGGAAACATAATTCGATTTTTATTGGAGGTATGGCTCATGAGCTGGGGCACGCACTTGGCTTGCCGCATTGTCGCGGGAGTGCAGACGAGACTCAGTTTGGTACTGCGTTAATGGGTAGCGGGAATCGCACCTATGGCGATGAGATCCGGAATGAAGGAAGTGGAACCTTTTTGTCACGTGCTCATGCACTTCGTCTTGCCTCGCACCCTCAATTTTCTGACTCTCTCAAAGGGTTCGGGCGTAGAGGGCAAGCAGTTTTTCGTGACTTGAAGGTCATCCCGAATGGTGGGCAGAAGGCTTTTGAAGTCACAGGATGTGTTGAAGGGTGGCCACCTGTCTATGCACTTGTTGGTTACCTTGATCCAGATGGCCGACAGGACTATGACGCACGAGCCACTACCACAGCGCCTGATCAGCACGGCTTGTTTACTTTTGTCTGCGATGACCTGGTAGCTGGCAAGTCAGCCAGCCTAAGAGTCGTGGCCTGTCATGCCAATGGTGACACAACAACTATTCAGTTCCCGTATACAGTCGGAGAGAGGGGTATTGTTGATATCAGAACAATGAAATGTTTATTTGCCCTTCGAGAATTTTCTAAAGTGCTGGCTGAGCAAGGTGTTGAAGCGGCACGGCAGGCGGTACCTCACGATAAGGTAGCCTCTAGATACGCCGTTGCCGTTCTGCGCGGGCGTGAAAAAATCAGAGAAATGGTGAAGCCTGATCGTGTCCCGAGATCAGTTGATTCGCTCCTTTTGTCAAGAGCCGAGCCCACTCGGGCGGTTGTTGGGTGGGCGGAACCAACGTATGATAACTTGCCACGAAAGGATCCGGTGCTTGAATCTGGTGGAAAGTTATTCGAGTCAGGGATTTTCGCTCATGCCCCAGCTGAGCATCAGTATTCTCTTGATGGTGCATGGCGGCAACTAAGTGGAGAATGTGGTCTTCCAAGCCAGGTTGGCGGTACGGTTATCTTCATCATTTATGCGGACGGTAAAGAAGTTTTCCGTTCGCCGATTATTCGGCCTGGCAAAACTGAAACGTATACTCTTAACCTGACAGGAGTGAAGGAACTGGTCCTAGTTACCGAAGATGCGGGTGACGGGAAAGCCACTGACTGGGGCCTCTGGCTCGCTCCAGTGTTGACCCGGTAGAACATGCAGCCCGAGGCACATCTAGAGGCCGCTTAAGGCAGCTACTAGTAAGGCGAAAAGAGCTGCCACGCAGGCAACTGTGACAATTCCTAAAGCAATATGTGTGGCATTGCTTTTAGCGGGGGAATCGACTGTATCGTAGGATTTGTTTGGTCGTCTTTCATGATGCTTCAGCACAATTTTCCCTGGAAAATCAACAAATTCTGCGTTGATGCCAAGAGGAAGTTCTCGGATCCCTCGAAGGTACAGGTCTCCACGGTACTGTTTGAGCTGTTGGGCTTGTGGGCGAGACAACGTTCCTATTGATGCAAGCGACATACTTTTCCCGGCATGCTGAACAAGTGCTGCGAGTACCTCAGAGTTCAAGGTGCTCAGGCCGTTCAAAGAGAGTCGCCCGCGATACCTAGCGAGGACAGACGCCTCTTGTATCGAAAGATTCTTAATACCTCCGAGTGATAGTCCCCGGCCACCATGAGTGATCAAGATTTCAAGCACTTCAACATCAATGTGACGTAGCTTGTCGAGATAGAGAGTCCTTCCATTATGTCGTACCAGGCATTGTGCAAGTTGTTCGTTAATATATTGGATGCCATTCAGCCTCAGTGAATCCAACGTCTTGACTAAATGCCTTGCTATTTCAGGTTGGATTGTCTCGAGACCACCGACTGCTGATGAACCTCCTCTGTGAATTAACCATTTGGCGAGGCGAGGGTCATTGATTTTTGAGAATTTGTAAGTACCACGTGCCGCTAAGCGAAGGGCCCTTTTCTCCTCTGCTGTGAATGTGAAGAGTGACGTTGGCCAGAGTGTCACAAAAAATCGTTCAATTGCCGCTTGGTACGGTTGCCACCGAGAGAAAAATAATTGAAAAGCTGTACGATGAGAGTTGCTGTTGGACTGAACAAGGGTGTCCGTGAGGCTGAGGTCAGAGTGAACTCGCTGAGCCGAATGGTCTCTTTCCCATTTAACAACGCCATTGTTTTCTGGATGAACCTGGTTCGTCTGGCAGTTTGGGCAGAGAATAATCTCAAGCGTTGCAGCTTGGAAAGCAATGTTGCAGTTAGCACAGTTTACCCATTTCTCACGCGATTTACCCATTTCTCACCTTTGTTACCTATATCTCAACGGATTGAAGTTCTCCGTGCACCTGAGTGGCGTGAGATACAGTGCATTCAGTGACTTTCACCCTTTCAATGAAGACCGGTTGTTGGCACTGCGGACATATTTTGTGAAGTTTTGTCACGTTAGATGGATAAAAATATTGAGTTAGTGTCAGTTTTGCCTCACCCTATGAAATATCAGAGAAAAAGCAATTTTTCAGCGTTGAACGGGCAGACAGTACCCCCCAATTTGACCTAGTGTAGCAGGTCGTTAGAAGCCCTCAAAACGACCTGCCATCGAGTGTCCGAGCCACCAAAGTTGGTGTGTTTTATTAGCCTATTCAACAGTTTTGAGTTGGCAGTGACCCATTCGCGTGTTACAACATGGTCGTTCGACCGATCCGCGTCTGCACTCCGAATCGCTTGGGAGTTGCGGCAAGTGCATTAAACGCGAGTCCCAGTCGTTTATTTTTTCTAACTCCCAATGGTTTTGAGGTTGCAAGGTTTATGGCCCGGAAGATTTACGTGGGAAACCTCCCATGGTCGACCACGTCTGCTGACTTGGAGGCAATGTTCGCTGAGCATGGAACGGTTATCTCAGCTGAAGTAATTTCAGATCGTGAGACCGGAAGGTCACGCGGTTTCGGATTTGTTGAAATGGAATCCGATGAGGGTATGCAGGCAGCTGTAAACTCTCTCAACGGACACGAAATGAACGGTCGTCCATTGACTGTCAACGAAGCTCGTGAGCGAACGCCACGATCAGGTGGCGGTGGTGGTCGCGGTTACGGTGGCGGCGGTGGCGGTCGTGGCTATGGCGGTGGCGGCGACGGCGGCAGTGGCGGTGGTCGCGGTGGCTACGGTGACCGGTACTAAAATACGTTTTGATATCCTG
>DONH01000030.1 GCA_003509235.1 Planctomycetaceae bacterium | reverse complement strand
AAGTAACTCATCCCGTGTTTCTCCAAGTCCAAGCATTAATCCACTCTTGGTTTTCGTCTCCGGCATAATCTTTTTCGTATCCGAGAGTAACTTAAGCGTCCACTCATACACACTTTTACGTCCACGAACTTGCCTGTAGAGTCGCGGTACCGTTTCGGTGTTATGGTTAAAGACATCAGGACGACTCTTGAGAAGTTGCTCTAAGGCACCCGATTTACCGATAAAATCAGGAACAAGCACTTCGATTGATGCCCCAGTTGCCTGCCTGACTGCCTCGACAGTTTTTCGAAAATGTTCTGCACCACCATCAGGCAAGTCATCTCGCGTAACACTTGTAATGACAACATGCTTCAGGCCAAGTCGTCTCGCCGCCTCAGCGACACGATCTGGTTCATCACCTTCAAGCTCCTCCGTTTTTCCTCTTGGCACTGAGCAAAATCCACATGGACGTGTGCATACGTTGCCAAGAATCATGAATGTTGCCGTCCCTGAAGACCAACATTCCAAACGATTGGGACACTTCGCAGATGAGCAGACTGTTTCCAATTTAAGTTCAGCAATCAACCCAGCTGTTTCTCCGTGCCCACCTCCCTCTCCAAGATTCTGACGTAGCCAGGGTGGAAGCCGACGTGACACTATCATCGAGGGTTCGTGAGAAATTGAACAACCAGATTGCTCTGTCGAATTTTGCTCGTTGAGTATTGGTAACAGACTTGCAGCACTCGTTGACATTATTTCATTCTTCGACACAGCTAAATCCTTAGGCACTCTTATTTGTTCGAACATTCATTCGTGTTTCAGTGTTTTGAAAAATTGGTACACCAGATTGGATGGAGACATCGCCACACCCAAATGCATCTGCCAGTGACCCAACAATCGCGGTGCGTGCATCTTGCAATCGTACATTACGACGGATTTCCGCCTGTACTGATCCCATCGTACGCTTCTTAATCCCTGTGGCGACAGGCACCGTATCAATCCGGCGATAAAGCCCCAAATCTGGGCAAACATTTACAAAACCGCCATGCCAAACAACTCCCCGGCGAATCGCAAAACTTACCGCAGCAACCAGCCCTGAACGACCAAAGATTCCTGGCTGACGCGAGTCACGAGCCGTCGAACACCTGAGGCTTTGAATAGCTGATTCGAGGCCAAATTCAAATCGCTCGAGAAAACCACCAACGTCATACGATGAAAGACCAAGTCTGCTCAGGGGAGCAAACAGGGCAATGCCAACCTGCCCAGGCCCATGGAGCACCGCACCGCCACCACGACCGACAAAACGTACTGCAATGCCTTTACTTGCCAATTCATCAGAAGAAATATCGATGTCAGTGTGTGACCCAAGCCGCCCGATCGTAATTCCGGCAGCTGGCTCATAGATAACAAGTGTAGGAGATCGCCCATTTGGCTCTGAAACATCCCAAGCAATCCGCTCGGCCATGCTTTGATAGGCCTCTTGCTGGAGACGTCCTGCAAGCCATACACTCAATGTTCGCTGAGTTTTATTTGGGCTGTGACAAGAATTTTTTTTGGGTGACGACATTACAATCGCCCTTGCTTCTTTGAAACTGCATCTAGAAGTTGCGGCCAAGGCAATCGACTCCAGCACAAAGGCTCAGCAAGTGATGATGGCATCACTTGTCTTTCATCATCTGGTGCCAATCCTCCTGTTTCTGCTTCCTCAAGCACTCGATCGACTGTTGCACTCAGGTGATCAAGCCAGTCCGGCACTTCAACTCCTGCGCCAGTTGCAACACCTAGAAATTCTTCGGCATGTGCCTCAAGTTGAGTCCCAGCACCCTGGGGCTCACCAGCAAGAAGTTCTCGAACAGCTGGCTCAACAAGTGATTCAAGTTCATCCTGCTCGAGCATAGCCGTGAAGGGTCGTTGCACTCGATCAGCAACACTGGCCAACCGAATGCCTGTTTTTTGTTGGAGCGATGAAAGACGCTCAATCAGATCATTTGCCGTACCTGCTGTTTCTTCTTCCATTCGTTGCCTCCAAGCAGATGCAGCCTCAGCCGCACCGCTCCGCACGAGCACCCGATGGGCCATACTTACTGGACGAAGCGTCCAGACAATTCTTTCGTACTCTGCCTTAATCCGAAGAAACTCAAGAAACACAAAAAGGTAGTCACCACGATCAGATTGTGTTGTGGTCGAATTCCAATCTCTGTATTCTGAATGATTCTCGGCAACGCTCTCAAGGACAAGTCGTAGTCGACTCGTTGCTTGTTTAAGTGAAATCTCACCAGAGTTAATTGCATCTATTAACTTGTCGGGATGAGTCTTGTTGTATTCATCATCTGAATCAGAGTTCCGCCAATCAGCTTCAGATGCATTTTGTTCAATAAGATGCTCAAGAAACGGACGAACGCCACCACGAAGTACACTTCGCAACGATGGTGGCGTGAGGAGATGCTGCGTGAAGAGTCCTGCACCATAACGCTCAATAAATTCTTTGATGATATGAAACGCTTTATCCTCTCGGACTCTCTCCAATACAGAAAGTCGAAGCTGCCGAGCATGAGTAGTCCACGTCTCTAACAATTTTGGAATTAGAATAGCCAATCCATCTAAAATTCGTTGTGTTGTCACGACACCAGATGGTTCTGACTCACCAGGCCCAGCTATTGGAGCACTTGCTACTATTCGGCCTACGAGTGCGGTCGTCGCAGCTTCGAAAACCCTATCAAATTCACTGACGCTTGCTGCTCCTGGTGGTCGCCGACTTTCAAGCTTTTTTGCGAGACGGACGAGACCTATTGTTTCTTCGACAAGACCTCGGCGGGGCAAAACGGCAACAAGCCTTTCTAGAAGTCGTTCTCGCATCCTTGCTGCAAATACACGGTCTGCCCGACCACCTCGTGACAGTGGCACGTAAAGCACTGTCTTGCCACGTAGATGGTACCGAATACATTCCATCTGCTGACGAATCATTTGTTGGTCATCCATAAACACAGCAGCCAACAGCTTTCCGACTGCGGGTTTTGGAATCTTCTTCGAGGGATCTCGTTTTACATCCTCGGAAGGAAGTGATGTTTTTTGCACAACACCCTGAGCGATTGCAATTCTGGCTGAGAGCATCCAGATTGTTTCCCCAGTTTGGAGCGCTGCCTCGAGAAGTCTTTCTGCCGCTATATCACGCTGCCAACGAAGACGATCAAACTCTGCAGCCGTCATTCCGGGAGGCTGCTCCTGATCTCGAGCAATAATATGCATTGCAGCACGCACCATCGCCCGACGCAGACGTCTCAACGTCTGTCGCCAACCCACAAAGGAATCGATCTCAGCCGTTGCTGTTTGAATACGACCAGCCGCTGCATCAAGACAACCTGTGACAACGGTTTGTCGCAGCATCACAATGACGCCCGTTAAAAAATCAGCCGCTTCTTCTACCGCCACTACAGGATTTGTAGCACCGGCAGGAAGATCAACGTCAAGCATTCCGCCATCTGTTCCATCATCTGCAGAGTCCTGCCACACCATGGACTCGTAGGCCGAGGCAACACTTTCATCTGCACCGATCTGATCATCATCCGTTTCATCCGACACTGGAGCCTCTGATTTATTTCGACTCAAAGGATCTTGGCCTGATGCAGCGATATCAATCATTTCAGTAAGGCCAGCGGTATTCGCTTCAACTAATTCAAGGAATCGCCGTATACGAACACAGCCTGAATCACTGAGATCAGTAAGGGCCGATCGAAGCCATCGATGGGCTGCTACCAGCCATGAGTTTCCGGAGTGATCAATTTCGTCTCCCTCAAGCAGCGTTATCCAATGCACGAGTAATCCCATTGCCGCATCAAAGTCCTTCTCTTGCAACAGGGCATCAGCTGCAGCTGCGTGTGTTCTTGCAGATGAAAAATCAGCAACTGCGTCTCGCCAGAATACGGGAGACAGCGGAACAGGAGCAGTTGCTCGTCGTTCTTCCAAGACCGCAACAACTTCCCGAGCAGATTGCAACATTTCAAGGCCGGACAGATGGGTTATGCCACCAACTGAGGTTGTTGCATATTGATCCCACCACGATGCCAATTCTTCAACTAAAATACTGGCCTGATCTGAAATCTTTTTATTCGAATCGAGGCACGATCGCTGCCAAACCAAACAAGCACATTCAAGCAAATTACCAACACTCCCAATCAGGTCATCCACGCGTGAATCTGGCAGTGCCTCACCACCTGGTTCATGCAGCGGGAACTGTCCCGCAAAACCAAGAATATTCCATGGATCAACCAATGCTCCACAATCAATCCCTCGCAGGAGCAGATCCTTAGCTTCACTGAGTGTGTCGACCGCCCTTTCGAGAGACTCTTCATCACCACGACGAGAAAGTCCCTGAGCGATAACAATACGGCTTGTGATCCTCGCAAGCATTCGTGCACTTGCTGCCGGCACAAGACCCACCAAACGCTCGGCCGCATCTATTCGTCCAAGACGGGCAAAAACCGATGCCAGAGTTACACTCCCAACTTGCCGCGCGCGTCGATCGGCAAGAAGCATATTGATATGTCTGCGCACGCCCCCAAATGGCTGTTGGAGTCTTTGAGCTTCTTTTTC
>DONH01000223.1:4890-9070 GCA_003509235.1 Planctomycetaceae bacterium | reverse complement strand
CGAAATGTCTTGTGGCCCTTTTAGGGGTCACTCCATAGAACGGACAAAATTGCACGCTAAGGATTTTGACCAAGATTCCAGATGTAATCTCCTGTGAGATTGATATGGTCCCAGCCAAGCGGAGAAAGGTAGCTCTGAAACTCATCTGGCACATCCATTTCCTCTCGTACTTTCTCCACGGCCTTTTCCAGATACACAGTATTCCAGAGTATTATCGCAGCTACGACAAGGTTTAGGCCGGAAGTCCGATAGCACTGGCTTTCAAAAGAGCGATCTCGGACTTCTCCGAGCCGATTGAAAAACACTGCACGAGCAAGGGCGTTTCTGGACTCTCCTTTGTTCAGACCGGCTTGAACACGAGAACGTAGTTCTGGCTTTTTGACCCAATCCAATAGGAAAAGAGTCCTCTCCAAGCGACCAAGTTCACGTATGGCCAAAGCCAGCTTGTTTTGCCGTGGATAAGAGGCCAGTTTACGAATTATGAGGGATGCAGTCACAGTTCCCAATCGAATTGAACTTGCCAGCCTCAATATCTCCTCCCATTGATTCTCAATGTCCTTTTGCTTGAGCTTTGATCCTATCAACGGCTCCAGGTCAGTCCAACGTCTTGCGCTGCCAAAGGTGTAAAGCTTTACGTCACCAATGTTGCGAATGCGAGGAGCAAAGCGGAATCCGAGCAGATGGCAAAGAGCAAACACATGGTCCGTAAAACCTGCGGTGTCAGTATAGTGTTCTTCAATATTGAGATTGCTTCCATGGTAAAGCAGGCCGTCCAGGACATAGGTTGCATCGCGTGCTGTTGCGTTGATGAGCTGGCTGTGAAATGGGGTGTATTGATCCGAGATATGGGTGTAGAAAATCACACCAGGATCTCGCCCATATCGTGCATTTACATCTCCGAGTCCTCGACCAACACTGCCAAGGGGAAAGTGCTGTCCGTCTGAAGACGAAGTGGAACCATCGCCCCACTGTCCTGCAAGTGGGATTATGTGGTGATAGTTGGTTATCTCAGCCAATCCTCTGGAATAGCATTCGCTTCTGACATACCAATCCGAAACCCAAGACAACTGTTTGTACGAGGCCCCGGAACTGGCCTCTGCCATTCTTGTCAGGCCAAGATTAATCCCATCTGAGAGAATCACTGACAAAAGAGATTCCTTGTCTTGAGATGGTTGGCCAGTTCTCAAATGAGTGAATTGTTCGGTGAAACCTGTCCATTGATCTACTTCAATGAGGAGATCGGTAATTTTGATGCGAGGAAGCTCTGCATATACGCGCTGGCTGAACTGCTTGGCTTCATCGGGAACAGAATTACCCCTGTATGGTTGCATTGAAAGCCTACCATTCTTGAGACAAACCGTATCCAGATCATTACTCCTGAGAAGCCTCTGGAAGTCTTCCAACTGGCTTCCAAGGAGTTCTTTTCGCTCTGATATATACCTTGTGCAATCCGTTTCGACAGCTACAGGTATTTCACGAGATTCTTGAAGCTGACGAAAAGCGGAAGGGCCCATGAGGTATTCGTTGAAGTCTTCGAATTGACGGCTACCTGGTACCCATACATCGCCTGAACGAAGTCGGTTACGAAGTTCGCTTAAAGCACACAGTTCATAATACCTACGGTTCAGGCCATCAGCTTCGAAGATAAACGATTGCCATCGTTTTGGGATAAATGATGTAGGCACCTGGTCAGGCAATTTGCGTTTGCCCGTTTTGTTCATGTCACGGATGATATCAATAGCTGTGAGAACATCCCGTCCTCCGGAGCTTGCGCGGAAGTCAAAATGCTCCAACATGGCCGGAGCATACCGGCGAATCTGATTGAAACTCGTATCAACATAGTGGAGATAATCGAATCGCTGAGGTTGAGACAGGTTTTCAGCGGCTTCAACCGTTGCACGAAAATCATCCCAGGACAGTTGGGCTTCAATTACCTCCCAAGGGTCTAAGTGTTCTTCACGCGCTTTGATTAAGGCTTGGCCGAGCTTTGAGAAGACGTTGACGGTTGTTTTGATGTTCTTTGCATCATCTTGTAGCTGAGCAGCCTGTTTTCGTTGGCTACGCCGCATGAGGGAGCCAATGATGCGGTCATGCATGTTGACGACTTCATCCATCAATGAACGCTTTATCTCAAGTATACACACGGCCATGATGGTATAGCGCCTTTGTTCATTCAACATTCCCAAGTTATGCACAGCAATTCGGTTGCCTTCTTGAGAGAGGTGCTTGCGACGAATTGTCGGAACTGCGTCCAACACCTCGGTATGAAGATCAAGCTGCCGGATAGCGGCCAGCTTTTCCATTATCAAAATCACATTTGTAGGCGAAGGACGGCCAGCAGGTTGGCGAATCCATGAAAGTCTACTCTGGGATTTCTCTCCTCGTGGATTGAGCCAAAATTCAAGGTCTGCCTGGTGCCTGTCGGACAACAGTCCATTCACTTCATTGTAGACTTTACGATCTGCTTGAATCTTCACCTGAGCAACAAGGCGTTCCACAACGCTCAAAGCAGGATGAAGAATTTTGCGGCGTCTCAATTCATTTAGGATTGCACCTACGAGGAAAGCACTTTTTGGATTGTCTACGGCAATGGGCGTCAACCAGCGCACCATCTCTCGATAGTGACTGTCTCCAAACCTCGAAAGCCGGAAAAACTTTATCAAGGTCTTTAAATGTTCTCTTCGCGTTTGATCTCTGTCCGCGTAGCCACTGAAGACTTCCGACTCTTCTCCTATTTGTTCAGCAATGAATTCGACCAAGGAGTCGGGGATTTCTTCCTCTGGCCGCAAGGCCCTTCCAGGGAATTTGATGAGGCAGAGTTGTAAAGCAAATCCGAGCCGATTGTGTGGCCGTCTACATTTGGAAATAAGCGCAAGCTCGTCTTCGTCCAAAACGTAGTATCGTGTGAGTAAATCTGGAACGCTTGGTAAGGCTTCGAAAACGGCTCTTTGAGAAGAGGAAAGGACTGTTCTACGAGGCATTTGAACCCACTTGTATCTTTTCTTGAATCAATGACGTATTGTTAACATAGTTTGTGATACGGGATAAGGTACAGAATATCGTACCGACCTAAACTATATTGGACATGTAACTCAAACGAGGGTTTGTGAACAGCCTATGAAAATTGGTTACGCACGAGTATCGAAAGCCGATGGCTCACAAAATTTAGATCTCCAGCGAGACGCATTACGGAAGGCGGGAGTTCCTACGGAGCGTATCTATGAAGACATGGCTTCCGGCAAGAAAGGGAAACGTCCTGGTTTGGACGCTTGCCTGAAGGCACTACGCCAAGGAGATGTGTTGTTGATCTGGAAGCTTGATCGCCTTGGGCGCGATCTCAAGCACCTTGTAAGCGTGGTGCAAGAGCTTGCTGAGAAGGATATTGGTTTTAAAGTCCTTACAGGGCGTGGAGCAGACATCGACACAACATGTGCAAGTGGCAAATTGATTTTCGGCATCTTTGCAGCCCTTGCTGAGTTCGAGAGTGAATTGATCAGAGAACGCACCATGGCAGGACTTGAAGCTGCCCGTGCTCGCGGACGGAAGGGAGGGCGGCGATTTGCTCTTAACAAAACCCAAGTACAAATGGCGCAAGTTGCTATGAAGAATAAGACCACAAGTGTGACGGAGCTCTGTAAAGAGCTAAGAATAACACGAGTTACTCTTTATCGGTATGTGAGTCCAAGTGGTGAGTTGAGGGAACATGGCATACAAGTTTTAAACCCGTCCGCCTCACACCTATAAGCCATAAGCTTCATCAATTTATTCATTATGTTTTATTGCCTTATTAACACTGCCTTCATGCGTTCAAATTCATCCTCAGAAATTTCACCCTTGGCATACTTGGTCTTGATAAGGTTCAAAGAGTCATCCCTGTCAGCCTTGCCGCTTCGACGAGAGGTAAAAGCCTGAAAGAACTTAATGGCAATATAAACTGCTGCCATCAAGAGAAGGATCATCCAGATGAATCCGAACATGCCTCCACCCATGAACCAACCGGGGCCGCCTCCATTAAAGAATCCGAAATTGCAACTCCACATGATATGATCTCCTTATGAATATGAAAGACGAGGGGGATTGGTCTCCCCCTCGCGTAGTATAGTTGGGCCTACCACCAAGGGCAGTTGTAACCATAGCCGTTGTCGTAACTATTGTAGCCCATCATGCCGCGTCCCATACC
>DONH01000223.1:1031-4560 GCA_003509235.1 Planctomycetaceae bacterium | reverse complement strand
CCCATACCCGGGCCCATCATGCCGTAGGTGGGAAGATTCTGAGCAGCAGCCACTTCATTCAGCTTGACGATCTTCGCATTGATTTGCTCGGTCAGACTGCGAGCCTTCTTGGCATCCGGTTCAGGGCTTGCCATGACGGCAGCCAGTTCAGCGCGGTCTGCATCAATCTCCGTACGCAGCTTAGTGGTTGAGTTCAGGAAGTCCTGATACGCCTTGTTGTTGGTATTATAGGATTGAGCGTTGTAGCCATAGCCGCCATACCCACCGCAGCCGTAACCCCATGCCATTGCATCGGATGCGGCGAATGCCAAACCAACAGCCATAACCAGTGCCAAAGTGATAATGTTCTTCTTCATGATAAGTTCTCCTTTTGAGTGTTTTGTGAACAAGCTTTGCATTGGTTAAGGCAAGACCGATGCCAAGTTTTTCATTGCTCATACAAGTATCTGAATAATAAGGATTAAATTTTTAAAACGAGAATTATTGGCTTTGATTCTGTTAGGGTTACTTGGCTGCATTGCTCAAAAAGCGTACACATGAATGACAAAGAGCGTCTAAAATTTAGACAACCTGCCCCCGGCTAGCAAAGGAAGCATGATAATGAAAAACAAACTCAACAATTTTTTAGGTAGTATTTCACCTTGGGCCGTTATCGGAATGAGCCTCATCCTCGTCATCGTGGTGCTCGTTTTGGCGTTCATGAATTACAACCGCGAAAAACAATATATGAGCCGTGTGCTCAGTGAAAAAGGCTCTGCCTTAATCAAAGCCTTCGAAGCTGGAACACGGACCGGGATGATGGGGATGTTGGGCGAGGGGCCCAATTTACAGGTGCTGATGCAAGAAATCGCCACCCAACCCGACATTCTCTACATTGCTGTTGTTGACTCCTCAGGAGAAATATTGGCGCATAGTAACGATGTTGAAATCGGACAGCAGTTTATTTCCAAAAAAGCAATGGCGAATTTGAATGTCACCAATGATATCCAGTGGCGTGTCGTGACTGAGTCCAATCACCCCAAGTCATTTGAAGTATATGAGCGATTTCTCCCTGCTTTGGGGCAACGCTCCCAATCGATCCCGTCCTCTCCCATGCAGCAAAGAAGACGAGACATGATGCAGCGAATGATGGGCAGGCGATCAGGTGAAAAGAGTGATGATTGGTGCCAGCCAGGGTGGATGAGTGGACTCAAGCAAGACAGGATTTTGGACCCTGCTGAACGCCCAGCCATTTTTATAGGTATGGACGTGGCTCCTTTTGAGGAGGCGATCGCTGAGGACATATCATTAACTCTCACCATGTCGGGGATATTGCTTCTTCTGGGACTTGGCGGGGTAGTGTCTTTATTCTGGATGCAAAGTCACATGCGTTCCAAAAAAATGCTGCAAGGCTCTCAAGCCCTCACCGAAGAAATGGTGGCGAACATACCGGAAGGTCTTGTTGTATGTGACCCGCATGGACGAATCACCTATGTCAACGAGATTGCCCTGAATTTGTTGGAATATGACTCCAAGGAAACTGAGCAGATAGTGGGACAGCTGGCCGATACTGTTTTGCCGAAGCAACTTTGGGAGCTTCGATCCTCAGTGAGCAAGGAGAACCCGGTTGTAGAGAAGGAGATGGAGTTAATACAGAGTAGTAACCGGAAGCTTCCCGTTACAACAGTTGTCACCGACATCATCACGAATGATGGGGCTTATGTTGGCCAATTATTCATGATCCGTGACCTGAGTCAGGTCAAGGAGCTTCAAGATGAAGTCCGCAAAGCCGATAGGATGGCAGCCATCGGCCATCTTGCCGCTGGAGTTGCCCATGAGGTGCGAAATCCACTGAGTTCCATCAAGGGGTATGCAACGTATTTCGGTTCCTTGTTTGATGAAGGGAGCGACAACCGCAAAGCCGCAGAGGTCATGACATCGGAAGTTGACAGGTTGAACAGGGTTATATCCGAACTGCTCGAAATGGCCCGCCCTGCGGATATCAAACTGCGAGAGACAGAAGTCGTTACACTTCTTGAAAGCTCAATGCGACTGGTCAAGCAGGAAGCCGATAATGCAGGGGTGTCTGTTTCTCTCGATATTTCAGCGGAAGTCGGATCGATTCCTCTTGATCCTGATCGGATGACACAAGCCATGATCAATCTATATGTCAACGCGATTCAGGCTATGCCGGAGGGAGGAAAGCTTGATGTCGACGTTAGTAGACAAGAAGGGGCTATCTTATTGAAGGTGTCGGATACAGGGACTGGCCTTCCTGAAGGGGAAGCTTCGCGTGTTTTCGATCCATACTTCACCACAAAGCAAACAGGTACAGGATTGGGACTCGCTATCGTCAGCAAGATCATCGAAGCGCATTCCGGCGAAGTGCAAGTTGAGCATACAGGACCAAACGGTACGACTTTTTCTATTTCAATCCCGACGAAGAGCGAAGGAGCGGTATAGGTATGAGTGCTTTGATTTTGATTGTCGACGACGACAAGGCGCACCTCTCAATGCTTGAAACAATGCTCAAGGGGTGGGGATATTCCGTTGAGGGAGTTGAAGATGGTGCGGACGCAATTGAAAAGGTGATGGAGACCCCCTTTGACGCAGTGCTGATGGATGTTCGCATGGCCAAGGTAGGCGGTATTGAAGCCCTGAGTCGTATCAAAGAGTACAATCCTGCAATACCGGTTGTGATCATGACTGCATACACCTCTGTTGATACCGCAGTAGAGGCGATGAAGTTAGGCGCTTACGATTACCTTACAAAGCCGCTTAATTTCGAGGAACTTAAGATGACTTTGGAGCGTTCACTGGACCACATGACGCTTATCAAGGAGAACGAATCCCTCAAGGAAAGAATATCGGAAAACTCCAGTCTGACGAATATCATTGGCAATAGTAAGCCAATGAAAGAGCTTGTCGGTATGGTGAAAACTGTCGCCTCGACCGAAGCGACGATTCTGATCTCCGGTGAGAGCGGCACCGGGAAGGAGCTGTTTGCCAAAGCGATCCACGCAAACAGCAACCGAAAAAAAGCACCGCTTGTAACAGTTAATTGTGCAGCTTTGACGGACACGCTCTTGGAGTCCGAACTCTTTGGACACGAAAAAGGGGCGTTTACAGGAGCGGACAAGAAAAGGGATGGCCGTTTCATGCAGGCCAATGGAGGGTCCATCTTTTTGGATGAGGTCGGTGAAATACCGATGCCCATGCAGGCCAAGTTGCTGAGAGCTATTCAGGAACGGGAGATTCAACGAGTTGGTAGTGACAAGGTCTTTAACGTTGATGTCCGAATAATCGCGGCAACCAACAGGGATTTGAAGGACGAAGTCGAGAAAGGGAATTTCAGGGAAGACCTATACTACAGGCTGAATGTTGTGAATCTTTGGATTCCGTCTTTAAGGGATCGTGGAGATGATGTGCCATTGTTGGCTGCCTTCTTCATAAAACGTTTTTCCGAGTTCAACAGGAAGCAGTTGAAAGGATTTACCCCAATGGCGATGGACGTTTTGGTGAAATATGATTGGCCGGGCAATGTCCGTGA
>DONH01000223.1:527-727 GCA_003509235.1 Planctomycetaceae bacterium | reverse complement strand
TGATTGGCCGGGCAATGTCCGTGAATTGGAGAACGCCGTCGAGCGAGCTGTTATCCTGACCCCTGGAGAATATGTGTCTGAAAAAGACCTACCCCCAGCACTCACTCAGCATTTTGAGAGTGTTTGCGGCGCAAGTGATAGTCCGCAAAGTCTTGGCGGTAAATCCTTGCAGGAGATAGAAAAGGTCGCCATTGAAGAAA
>DONH01000223.1:0-202 GCA_003509235.1 Planctomycetaceae bacterium | reverse complement strand
CCTTGCTCAGACGGGAGGCAACAAAAGCGAGGCAGCAAAACTCTTGGGTGTTACAAGAACAACCTTGGATAACAAAATTAAGAAGTACGAAATTCTCATCAAAAAATAGTGAACGCTGGTCGTCCTACTTTTCTAGAATGCCTAGCAACCCTGGTTCGCTTTTCTTAGCGTGCGTTTTTTTCCTTTCTATGGAGTGACCCCT
>DONH01000029.1 GCA_003509235.1 Planctomycetaceae bacterium | reverse complement strand
TCACAAATAACACCACACGGCAGAATGTTTATTCATGAAACACTCTCTGGTGATGCACTGGTTTCCTATCAGTTGCCAGCGGTCAATGTGAATGGTGAAGCAATCAATGAGCTGCCGAATCGAGTCACGGTAACAAGTAGTAACACGGCACTCATTCCTAACCCGACAGTGCTTTATGCATCTCCTGATGTGCCATCATCTTTGTCATTTACTCCGGTAGCCAGTGCAAATGGTACTGCCACACTTTCAATTCAGGTTGAAGACGGAGGCCCGGACAATGACTTTGCTACAGCTGAAGACAACAGGCAGGCCACGCATCAGGTTGAAGTGAATGTGCTTGAGGTGATCTCGAACCAAGGTTCGGCCATCTTGGCAAAAGACAGCACCGAGAATCTGTACGCCAATACACAACCTGTCACCTATCAGGAACAACAGGTGCAAACGAATATCGCTGGCTTTGTCGCCATTGGGGCAACATCTGAAGATGGAGCGAATGCGTTGCTTGTTGAGCGAGGGTCTGTAACAAATCGTTTGTTGACAGAGGATGCATGGCGAATCAATGGAATTTTTGAGTCATTGCAGAATGAATCATCACCAGTTCTTGACCTTACGGGGCGAGAAGTTTCAGTCGATTTGAATATTGTTGCAGTAGCCGGTGCGTATGAGATCAATGGTGCACGGAACCCAACACTTATCGTTCGTCGTGGCCAGACGTACAACTTCAAGCTGGACGCGGCAAACCATCCGTTCTTTTTGCAGACTACGGGGAATGGATTCCAGCCTGAGAACACGTACAACCAACCTTTCCAAGGGCAAGGAAGAATCGAAGGTGAGCATATGTGGACTGTGCCAGCGGATGCACCAGACGAACTCTACTATCAGTGCGAGTTCCATCCAGTCATGTTCGGCAAGATCATTGTTGTTGACTAGTCAGGTGCATAATCCCGTACCGTCCATTCGGAGTCTGTTTTGCTAAGTATCAAAAAAAGGCGGTTGCTGTCTCTGCTGGGGCGTGACATACGCATTATATCTCAATGTTTCAGGGCATCTGTTCCATCTGCAGACAACAAACGGGAGTGGTTACCAGTTACAGAATGTCTACTCGAGTGGCTTTGATGGAAATGGTGAGACAACTGGTACGTACACATGGGCAGTGCCGCTTGATGCACCAAACGAATTGTTCTATCCGTGTGAACTTCACACGGGTATGAATGGCCGGATTGTCATTTCAGACTTGTCGTCAAATGGTGAACAGTTGATTGATACAAACAAGAAATTAGATTGGATAGGCAGAAATAAGGGAAGTAGGGTAGGGTACGGATGACTCGTGACGCTCCTTATCCTCTTCATTTTATTTTTGGCCCATGTCTCAACCTTCTGCACTTGATCGCGTCTGGACTGTTCCAAATATCATTTCGTTTGCGCGTCTTGTGTTGGCGCTGGTTTTGTTCGCCCTGATTGAAGGCGTTGCTGGACAACAGGATATCGCTGCTCTGGTTCTGTTTGTGTTTGCCGCTGCCACTGATTGGGTTGATGGATGGTATGCACGAAAATACGGTGCAGTGAGTCGGCTTGGGCGTATCTTCGACCCACTTGTCGATAAGGTGATTGTCTGTGGCACATTCGTGCTGCTCGCAGACCGAACGGGATCAGCAATTCTGCCGTGGATGGCACTTGTGATTGTTGTTCGTGAACTCGTCGTGACGGCTATCAGGGCTGAAATGGAACGAACCGGGCTCGACTTTTCTGCCGCCTGGTCCGGGAAAGTCAAAATGGTATTCCAGTGTGTTGCGATTGGGCTAGAACTGGGTAGCCGTACCTGGCCGGAATTAAGGATCGGTTTAATGTCTATTCATCAGGTTGCCATTGGTGTGGTCTGGCTGGCAGTGATCTCAACAATCTGGTCTGGTCTTGAATATGTTCTCGCTGCTCGCCCTCTTTTAAGTCAGGATTCATGACTGCTCTGATCGGATTCCTAGTCACGATACTTTGTCTCACGAGCATGTTCTGCATCGTGAAACTCATTGGTCGCTACAGAACTGGTGAGTCTCTCATTCCACAGCTCCCGGAAAGCCCAGTCCCGTGGGATGGGCTTATGGTTGTAAGTTTATTTTGCATGTTCCTGTTGTGTCAGGGTCTTTGTGTTGCCGCCGCACAAGCAATGTTTCCTGCTGGTGATCAAGCGCCACAGGTAATATCGAATAGTAGTGACAAGGCAGCTATACCAATTGATGATAGCGAAGGCTCTGACAAACTTGGATACCTCGTGCTCGCAAACGCAGTAGCGATGCTAGTCTTCACTTGTGTTGCAGCACTCATTTTGCGGATTCGTGGAGCGTCTTGGGAGGATCTGGGTTTCCGTGACCCCAAGCCACGGGAAGGACTCCGTCTGGCAGTCGTTACCTGGGTGATTATTGTGCCGCCTCTTCTGACCTTGGCGGCTTTTCTCGATCAATTCGTCGAGCCGTACAGTCACCCAATTATCGATTTCTTGCAGGCTGACAAATCAGTCTGGTCGATTAGCCTTGTGATCGGTGCAGCGGTTGTTGCCGCGCCGATTGCAGAGGAATTCTTCTTTCGGCGGATTCTCCAAGGGTGGCTTGAAACAAAGTTAGGCGACTGGGCCGTTGTGGTATCGGGCGTTAGTTTTGGGCTGGCGCATCTAGGTGACGGTCTGGGGTGGATTCCGCTGATTGGTTTCGGGCTGGCGGCTGGATATCTCGCCCGTCGCAGAGGCACCATCCTGCCAAGTATTGTCCTGCACTCGCTCTTCAATACGCTCGGTGTCATACAGCTTGTGGCGTCAGAATTAGGCTGACCAGATGCACGCATCTATAAAATAAAAAATCAATCTGGTGAAAAAATAGGTATATCGACGACAATTTATTCTGATGTAACAACGCGTGGACGGTTGTAATAAACGGCCCAATTGAACTCATGAAACGTCGAACCCTCGGAACCAGAGTCGCTGACTGGATGACATACGTGATTGTGCGCGTAGGGATTTGTGTCGTTCAGTCATTGCCTCGTAGCTTTCTTGAGCGGCAGGCACGGAAGTGGTCCTATTTTCTTGCGTACCGTGTCAATATTCGGCGGGATGTTGTGCAGGACAACATTGAACGATCCTTTCCTGATTGGACCGACGAGGAGTGTCAGGAGGCAGGACGTGCAATGTGGGAACATCTCTTGCTTATGGTTATTGAAATCGCTCACGCCCCACGAGTGATTCGAAAAACAACGTGGCGACGACACCTTCGAATAGAGGGTCTTGAACAGTTGATACGGACGCTTTGGCTTGATCGCCCGAAGGTTGTTCTTTCAGGGCATTACGGCAATTTTGAACTCGCCGCATTTCTTTTCGGTGTTTTCGGGTTTCAGCTCTTTTCTGTTGCGAGAGAACTTGATAATCCATTTCTGGACCAGTTTGTGACCGAGTTCCGGGAGTCCCGGGGCCAGAAAATACTTCCCAAAAAAGGAAGTGCGCCTGATGTTGCGGCGGTTCTCGAAGAAAATGGAGCGATTGGTCTGCTTGGTGACCAGGCCGCGGGCAGAAAAGGATGTCGAGTCAATTTTTTCGGTCGCCCAGCTAGTGTTCATAAAGCTATTGGTGTGTTTTCCCTGTCGTCAGAGGCACCGGTTATTGTGTGTACTGCGACTCGTCGCGACGGCCTCTTCAGCTTTGATCTTCGTGTTGAAGGTGTGATAGACCCCCGGGACGATAAGCCTGAGGTTCAGGGCCTTGCAGAGCTCTCACAGTGGTATACCGATTTGCTTGAAGGAGCCGTTCGTCGTCGTCCCGACCAATATTGGTGGGTTCACCGGCGATGGAGGTGTTTCCCGCAACCACCCAAAAAGGTGAGGAACGAAGAGGAGCGAGCGGTTGCCTGATAAATTCTGCTCAGAAAATTCTAAGTTGGTGGTTGATTTCAGGACCACCTCTGCGATGCTTCGCAGACCATGTTTTTCCTGTGGCTTGAAAAATCATCAGGATGCCCGAGCGTGGTACAGAAATAGAAGCGTATTTTGCCCGGATATTTTGGATAGGCTCACGAGAATGGCAGACTGGATTGATATCGCTGGTGAAAGTGAATGCCCTCCCGGCACAAGTATTGAGCGGGTTGCGGCAAATGCGATGGTTGCTCTCGCCAACGTGGATGGGCAACTGTATGCCATTGATGGGCTCTGTCCACATCAAGGGGGGCCACTTGGCACAGGTGCTCTTTGTGGAAAAGTATTGACGTGTCCCTGGCACGGATGGCAGTTTGATGTCACAACAGGCCAGCATCAATACTCTGCTAACGTCCGGCAGCAATCATATGACGTGAAGGTGGAGAACGGGCGGGTGTTTGTCAGGAAAGGCAGCGCGGACTTGGCGGTACCAAGGGGGGAACTGGCGTGATCGAATACCGCTGCTTCCGCAACGATGACCCACCTCGCCTTGCAGAGGTTTGGCGATCTTCAGATCTTGGGCCACTTGCCATGCAGCCGATGACGACAGCAGAACTTGAGGCCGCAGTATTCTCGAAACCTTATTTCGATCGACGTGGGCTGATCATTGCTGTTGAGGAAGGCCGGATTGTTGGTTTTGCGCATGCGGGTTTTGGGCCTTCGGCTGATCAAAAAGGTATTGATACAAGTGTTGGATCAACACTACTTGTGATCGTACCGCCGCATCGAGCGGAAAATGAAATTGGGGACCAATTGCTCGCTCGCTGTGAGCACTATCTTCAAGAATCTGGGTCCACGCGTTTTCTTGGCGGTGGCAATGATGTATTTCGTGGATTTTACCTCGGACTCTACGGTGGCTCTGACCTACCTGGAATCCTCGATTCCTCTCCGGCGATGCAACAAGTATTTCTCCGTGCAGGCTATCAGAAGCGAGAGAAGATTTCGGTTCTTCGACGACCGCTTGAGGGTTTTCGTGTGCCGGTGAATAGGCTTCATATTGCAATCCGGCGGCGAACGGTCATGCACGTTATCGATGAGCCCGAACGTCGGACCTGGTGGGAAGCTGCAACGACAACTGGAGTAGCGCTGCGTCGTTATGAGCTTCGAAATAAAACAGATGATGTCCTTGGAAATGCGGCCTTCTGGGATATGCAACCACTGGCGCAGGGATGGGGTGTTGTTGCGGCAGGGCTTCTGCATGTCGATATCGAGGGACCACGACGACGGCAGGGGCTTGCACAATATCTGATTGCAGAGGCGATGCATGACCTCTCACAGGAAGGCGTTGCTCTGATTGAGGCACACACAACAGACGCAAATGTGCCGGCTGCAAATCTTCTTGAAAAGCTCGATTTTTCTCAATCAGGGCAGGGGGTACTGTTTGAGAAGCCTGCGACGTGAAGCCATCGGTCTCTTTAGCAAAATCACGACGGCCGTCAGAGGCTTTCGAGGTGCTGTCGAACAGCCTGTGTTGTCACCGCGGGCGGTCCCTCGAGGTCCCTGAGGCGTACCGAAAGTGGAACAGTCACCGGATCTCGTCGCAGGTCGTGGAGATAGTTCTCAATGACCTGACGTCTCTGCGGTGTGGTACGAAGAAGCCAATGCACCCAGCACCAGGCCTCAGCGTAATGGTCTTGTGACATCGCTGCTGCATCCTCGAGTTCTTCAAGTCGTGCAATACGAGGCTGCCATGTGCCTTCAAGAAGCCGACCGATCAAATGGTCCGCGTGTCCCCGATGAAACCCATCTGCTGGCTGCGGGACTTCGAAGAATTCAGCCAGTCCTTCGTCGAGCCAAAGAGGAATTCCAGGAACAACAGCATGCAGATATCCATGTGTTGTTTCGTGCCGAAGATCTTCAGCAATTCGTTCCTGCCATGGAGCAAAGATGGCCAATGTCGTGTCGGTCTCAATGAAACATGCCCTGCGGCCCGGAAACCGTGGGAAGTGTCGTTGAACAAAATCCTGATAGTCAGCCGGGTTCTCGAATAGATAAAGATGGATCGGTTCATCAGAAACGGGTAGGTCTAGTTCCTGGCTAATTGTGGCCCGCATGTTATCAAGTTCACGAATCAGCCGATGTTGACCAGCAAGTGGAAAGTCAGAATGGATTCGTAGCTGACCAACCCGACGTTCGGTGTCATTCGGTAGGTCATCAGCCAAAGAAAGGGTCGATAGTCCAGCGGCATGGCTGAATCTCTCAGTGGTGTCAAAAATTTCACTGATTCCGGTGTCGTTTGACCAGCCTGTCGCAAGCATTGTGTGAGCGCAACCAGAGAGCGATAGAATGCTGATTACTATGGTGATCAAAACGGCACTACAAACAATCTGGAAAAAGTGATTCATCGAGAGTCCCGGCAAAAGAAGGCAACCGAACTGACGAGACCTTACCGTTTTCAGGATGAAGCCAATAGAGCGGTTTTGGCCATGAAAAGCACGCCGCGAATTGCTTCGCAGTCGGTTGGTCTGCCAAGGACGGCGGTGGCACCAGCCTCTATTGCAGCGCGAGCGGTATCGCTCCGGGGAAATGAACACAGTAATGCGAGGATGCGCTTGGGGTTTTGGGTGGCCAAGAGCCGAATCCACTCGAGCTGCGACTCTGGTGAGTCCTGCAGATCCCAGATAATGACTTCGGCTGTGTCTCGAATTGCTGGTTTTCCAGTAACGCAATGCACGAGAATACCACCTGCCATAGTAATGAGCTCACCGACGGCCTCTGCCATCATGTGTGATGAGGCTGCAACTGTTACTGTTGCCCGAGTCATCTGATCAGACGTCTCATGAAATGGCTGTGTTTCTTTTGCTTCTGCGAGCCAACGTTCATCTCGACGCAACGTTGGTGGATACGTGAGGCTGCTTGGAGTCCCTGAGTCAATCCTCTGAAGCCAGACCTTCATGCGGGAGGGGAGGTCGTGCCAAGGCACTTCAAGAATACCGTCAACTACGGGACCGCTACGCCTTCGGCCATCAGACAAACAGGATCCAACAGAAATGATTCTCGTAAGTGGCCAGTGTTGAGTCAGGCGAAACACATTATGGAAATGAATCTGCCCAGGGTGAGTTTCTGCAAGGCAGATGATGGTCGGTTCGGGGGCGTTTCCCGTGGTAGCGTTAAGAGCATCACCAACTGTTTGGAAGTGCTGTATGTCAATATCGCCACTCATTGACTCTACTGCATGGCAGAATTCAGCCGTCTGGTGGATATCTCCAATCCAGATTAGTTTGCGATTCGGCGGAGTCATGTGCACTTCAAATCTGTAACGGGAACACTACGAATATTCTTTGAATAATCCAGAGTTTTACAGTGTTTGTAGATCAGCCACTATCAGGATTAAGATTTTATCTCAAGGTCATTTCTTGGATTCCCTCAGCTTATCGTGGCTGGTTAGCGAAGTATGGGGAACGTGTTTTCTTCGGGTTTTGTGGGTCACTGTGGTTTCTCGGAAACTCACCTTGACGGTCTCGCGAAGTTACCGACAATTCCACCCCGTTGCATTGCTCCAAACGAGTAGTGGAGCGAAATCAATTGAAT
>DONH01000253.1 GCA_003509235.1 Planctomycetaceae bacterium | reverse complement strand
ATGTCACGTGTAACGAGTTCAATATCATCATTTGCACCGACTGAACTTTGAGTCCCTCGAATAGTCACTTGGCCTCGCAAACTACCACCTACAAGACGAGCGAGTCTCCCTGCACGTAAATCAAGTGGCTCATCGAATTCAAGGACTGCGCCCTGCGGTGCACGCAATAAAATAGTACGACCATTCTCTGCACTTGCTCGTCGTTGACCATCGGGCAAAACAATAACCGTACAAGGAACAAGATTTACTCGACCGTCTGGCAAGGAGTGATACTGCTTAAAGAGAAGTCGCATACCACGACTTTCCATTACAATAGGTTCTTCATGTTCCCACGCACCGGGAGGAAAGAGTTCCCTTACTGCCTCGAGTCTACGGTCAGCCCGAGCGCGAATAGCTGCCGCCTGCTCTGGAGTTAATTCCTCAACATCCACCGTCTCACGATACCGAGGTTCCACCCAAGGAACGACTGCCAAACGATACAGCCCCGCCGTCGCTAAGACTACGAGAAACACTCGCACGGTCCGTCCTAATCGGTGTTCCATCAAGCAATCCCGTTTCCTTGATATTGCTCTATGAGATCTTTCCAACAACCGCGAGACCGTAATAACACTTCAATTATTTCCCGAACAGCCCCCTTGCCTCCCGGCAACTGCGTGATGAAATCGGATGCTTCTTGAACTTCTAGGCAGGCGTCTGCAACTGCAACGCCAAAGCCAACTCGACGAATTACTGGAAGGTCAGGTAAATCGTCTCCAATGTAGGCAACCGAATCCCAATCCAAACCACAGAATGCAATCAGTTCAGAGACCGCCGCGACCTTATCTCCAACACCCTGCCTGACAAAATCGATACTCAACTCAGTTGCTCGCCATTTGACAACTTGGCTTGAACGTCCGGTGACGATGCCGACCCGAAAACCGGCTCGCTGCCAAAGCTTGATTCCTAGCCCATCTCGAATATTAAAAGTCTTCTGCTCAATACCATTCTCTGACCAGGTCACTCCGCCGTCTGTCAAAACACCGTCACAATCGAGTAGAAGAAGCTGGACTTTGTTTCCATTTGCTAGCCTGAGATTTGAGGAAAGATCTGTTGGATATTTTGCCATCTGTCATCTCAAATTAACTTCTATGAAACAAATCGATTACTGTCGGACGTATGTCTTCCCTAAAAAAACTTAGCGTTTCGTCAGGCCGCTGAGCTATGCCTAGGATGCTCATTGTTTGCACTGTTCAAATCTTTCGACCGTGCAGAAAGATTGCCGCCTACCAAATCAACGATATCAATAAGACCAGAAAGGCATCCGCGTCCATCAACAACTGGTAGTTCACTTACCCGATGTGTATCAAGCAAAGAAACCGCATCTTCTAACCGAGTTCCTTCCAAAACCGAAATTGGTTCACTTGTCATGACTTCTCCGATTGGACGGTCGAGTGCGTCGTCTTGACGATTCCCAAAGAGCCTGGCGAGATCACTGTCTGTAAAAATTCCAACCAAATGATCTTCGGCACTCACAATCATGACAGCGCCAGTCCGACGCGACGGAAGGGGGCGGGCAAAAACCTGACGAACAGTATCCTCCGGTCTCGCTAAACGGCAACACTCGACTGGGCGCATTTTCTCTTCCACCCTGAGAAGGCGCAAGCCGAGACTTCCTCCGGGGTGTCGGGCTGCGAAATCATCATGGCTGAAACCACGATTTCTACTGAGCACGAGCGATATGCTGTCGCCAATCGCAAGCATGACGGTAGTGCTCGTACTCGGAGCAACGCCTAATGAGTCCGCCTCCACAAGACGACCTGTTTCGACAACAACACTCGCGAATTGCCCAAGCGTACTATTTCGCTGGCTCGTAAGTGCTATGAGAGGTATCTTCCTCGATTTGACGTGAGGAAGGATCTGTGTCACTTCGGCAGTCTCTCCTGACTGTGAGATGGCAAGCATCAGATCGTCGTTCCGGAGAACACCAAGATCTCCGTGCATAGCTTCTGCTGGGTGCAGAAAGTGGCTGGGAGTTCCGGTAGATGCAAGTGTTGCTGATATTTTTCGCCCTATGAGACCGGCTTTGCCCATACCTGTTACAACTACACTCCCCGTACAGTTTTGGAGAAGTTCTATTGCCGTACAGAACGACTCATCGAGCATGTTTGCTGCATCAAGAATCGCCGTGGCCTCCGAGCGCAGCACCGCAGCGGCTTGCTCAAGCAATGCTTGATTCTTCGATTCAACCACAGTCGTCCTCCAGTCCTGGATTCGTTCACCGACTACTTGGTCAACGAGTGGGGACTATACGACGACTACGGGCGTCACCACAACGCGCATTTCGCGGAAAATAGGCTGTTTCGACACTCCGGTACAGGAAAAGAATGGATCCTAACCGTACCGTTTGGCCATTTCATCAAGCGTTATTACAGGTACTTTTCCAGCATTACCGGCTTGACCGAACTGTACCATTCGCTCAGCACAGACCTTTTGCATGGCTGCTCTTGCTGGCTTTAGATAATCCCGTGGATCAAACTTCTCAGGTGATTCAGCAAGAACTTTACGAATTGCACCCGTAATTGCCATTCGGCAATCCGTATCAACATTAATTTTACGCACACCGTGCTTAATGCCTCGCTGAATTTCCTCAACCGGAACACCGTAGGTTTGAGGCATTTTACCACCATACTTATTGATGATATCTTGCAACTCTTGAGGCACACTTGATGAACCATGCATAACGAGATGGCAATTTGGTAGTTTGGCATGAATTTCCTCAATCCGCTTCATTGCAAGAACATCACCATCAGGCTTGCGACTGAATTTGTATGCTCCGTGGCTTGTGCCTATCGCGACTGCAAGCGCATCCACGCCGGTTGCTTCGACAAACCGAGCGGCTTCATCAGGATCTGTTAGTAATTGATCTTGGGAGAGCACGCCTTCAGCTCCATGCCCATCCTCAGCCTCACCCTGTCCGCTTTCGAGTGAACCCAGACAGCCAAGTTCTCCCTCAACCGAAACACCGTGTAAATGAGCTTGCTTTACAACTTCTGTGGTAACCTGAACGTTATAATTAAAGTCAGCAGGAGTCTTTCCATCTTCTTTTAGTGAGCCGTCCATCATCACACTAGTGAAGCCGTTATCGATCGCGCTTTCACACGTTGCCGCTGAATTACCGTGATCTTGGTGCATGGCAATTGGTATTCCAGGATAGAGCTCTGCAGCTGCAAGCATCAGATGTCGCAAATAATTATCCTGACTGTATGCCCGTGCACCCCGTGAGGCCTGTACAATAACTGGAGAATCTGTCTCTTTTGCCGCCTCCAGAATAGCTTGAATCTGCTCCATATTATTCACGTTAAAAGCAGCCAACCCGTAATCATTTTCAGCAGCATGATCAAGCAAAATACGCAAAGGAACCAGAGGCATAAGAGAACTCTCCGTCAGAATGGTGAAAGCGAACAATCAGTGGCCTATGATCATACGGAATCTTTCAACATGCTAAAATCCCCCCACCATATATGCCCAAAGCCCAATCACGAGAAATAGGCATGGACTTAAAGCCAACGACTGACCCACTGAGTAGTTTTTTTTACGTAGCTGGAGGGTGGATTTGTGTCGGCTTTGCCGTTCTTGGTGCTGTACTTCCCCTCCTCCCAACAACGCCATTTCTTTTGCTGGCCAGCTGGTGTTTTTATCGGGGATCGCCAAGAATTCATGCTTGGCTGCATCGGTCACGGTGGTTTGGACCGACGCTTGATGACTGGCAAGAGTATCGGGGCATTCGGAAAACCGCAAAATATCGGACAATAGCTCTGGTTATAACAGTCGTCATCTGCAGCCTCTTACTCAACAGTCTCCCGTGGTGGCTGAAATATGTGGCTCTCGGCGCCGTTGGTATTGGGCTGTACGTCATTGCCACGGTACCTACCCTGCCTGACGACACACCTCGGCCTCCGAGAACAATTCTCACAGAGTAATAAAGCCCAAAACAAAACATTTGTTGTTCAGAGTCACCCAGACGGTATACAACAGATGGCCCTGGGTGGGCAATTTACCT
>DONH01000071.1 GCA_003509235.1 Planctomycetaceae bacterium | reverse complement strand
ATTTTTTGCCCATGTGTAGAACTCAATTTGAGAGTCAATATTCAGGGATTCCGTGTTGCCAACACCGTGGCAAAAAAAACGTAATGGACGATCGCCACATTCTTTTGAATCAAGTAATCGAATGCTGCCGGCAGCTACATTGCGAGTATTCGCAAAAGGAGAAAGCCCAAGAGTGGATTGTGACTCATTGAGTGCAACTAATGCAGAGTTTGTCATGAATACCTCTCCTCGCGCCTCAATTTGCAGGGGAGGGTTTTTTAGTCCAAGGCGAAGAGGTATTGACTTAATTGTTTTGACATTATGCGTAATATCGTCACCAACAATTCCATTTCCCCGTGTCGCACCAAGAACAAGGAGGCCTGAGTCGTAGGTTAGAGATGCTGCAACACCGTCTATTTTTAGCTCTAGCACCCATTGAATAGGCTCATTATTCCCTGCCTCTTGGAGATGCTTTTTGGTCCGAGTGCCCCACGCCTTAAGATCTTGCGTGCTGTATGTGTTATCGATTGAAAGCATCGGTATGTGATGCTGCACTGAGTCAAGAGACCCAATCGCCTCACCACTTACACGCTGAGTAGGACTGTCGGGAGTAATGAGCGAAGGGTTGTCAGCCTCAAGTCGTTGAAGCTCCCCGATGAGGCGATCATATTCCAGATCAGATATTTCAGGTTGTGATTCACTGTAGTAAAGCCGGTCATGGTGCCGGATTTTCTCACAGAGATTCGCAATGTGCTTGGCGACCTCGTTCACAACCGTTTTTTTTCCAAGGGTGAATCACTTCCAGGCCCATTGTCATCCGTCAGTCGTTGGGGCTGACGGGAATTTGGTTTGTTTTGACCATTCACATGATCAACGGCCACTGCACCAACTGTAGCGACGGCAAGAAGAATTAATTGCCCTGTGAGAAGGCTTGTTCCGTGACGGTCCATAATCTCTTCAAGAGGATGTGACTTTTCTGTGAGAGCTGCTTGGGGGCGAACGCCACGTAGTACTGACAGGCAGTAACTCGCGGCAGTAATCGTGAAGGTAAAACCGATTACTCCTAGCACGATATAAAACGGATTTTTTATTTGTCGCCTCATGTTATTAGTATAGCTTCTCACGCAAAACAATCAGGCGACGTTTGTTAAGTACGATCCAAGATTCAACTGCCGGGAACACCCGGCATGCGGTACAGTTGATTCGAACCAGTGGTATGCCCGCCGAAGACAGGATTGTAAGAGTCAGGAAAGTTGAAAAGTCTGGTCATCGATGCGTTTGGTGCTTTATTTGGCACAGTGGGGCATTGAAGGGAAATGTGGTTTGGGAATACGAAGTGACACATTTCGTTACGACTTAGGTGGAATGCCAGTAGTCTTGATACCTGAAAATTACTGTTGCTTTGATGGCCCGTATCGGTCTTTAGTCGCTAGCGGTTTCAGGGTGTGTTTATTGAAGGGCCGTCAGCATGACTTTCGATCCCTGCAAAGTCACATAAAAGGGACTCGGTGACAGATTGTGGGCAACTCCATACCAGAAAAAACATGGACTCGCGTATGAGGCGTTCGATTGGATGCCCTTGTACAAAGCCGGCTCCCTTCGACGCGGTAAGTGCCGCCTGCGCTGTCCGGGTTACTAATGTGTTTGCTCGCTGACGGAGTAAATTTCGTTCCTGAGTGCTTATACCATCTATCGTCGCTTTAAATAGAATAGTTTCAATCGCGGAAACTTCTTTCTCAAGTTCCGCCGTAATTGGTTTCAGTGCATCTCTTCGGAAGGATTCTTGCTCAAGTATCGCAAGTGAGGATCGAGTGCTTCCTATGGCTAAAGCAGTTGTTCCCAGGCCCCCGGTCTGAGGGCCAGTTTCGGTTTGTGGTGTGATCTCGGCTTCCGTTGAGACATCTTTCAAGTCAATGCTTGATGTTCGGCTTCCTGTTAAGGCAAGCAAGTCCATTGGGGAAGCCACTTGTATGCCGGAGCTATTCATCCTGAGGATGAAGAAATGCGGAGTCGCTTGAGAATCTTTTGAATCCATGGGGACTGCACCTGTGACAAGAGTATTCACACTGTCGGCACCAGTAACCCAAGGACACTTGCCATTGAGCGACCAGCCCATGTCTGTTCGTCTTGCTGTTAGGATAGGCTGTCCTAGATGCTGTCGGCTAGTTGATAGTTGAGATATGCCGACAGTCGTAAATTGTCGGCCTGCTGCGAGGTCAGGAAGAAAACTCATCCGGATTTCCTGACTTCCTCGAGACACTATACGAACAGCGCTCGCCCATTGCGTGAGGGCTAATGCCGTAGTGAGACAATGGGATGCAATGGAAACAAGAAGTCGCATGATTTCTGTTTCCGAAGCCTCTGTTCCCCCATCATTTTTTTTTATCCAGCCTGCCAGGCAGCCGTGCGAAGCAAGTTTTGAGAAGGCACCACTTTCCCAAGGCCCTAATTCTCTTGTTTTTTTATCAACCGATTTGATCTCCTTGCAGAGTTCGGCAAGTGATGAACCGGTCGGAAATTGAGGGGAAATGATCGACATAGATTTTCTTATTATACCCTGTTTTATGAAGGTATGAGCAAATGATTTTATAGGTTTGCCTCGGCACTTGGTGGCCTAAGCAGGTTGCGTCGTACCACGATATACTATGGAACCTTGGCTGGTGCCCTACCATCTCCTCCCCTCACCTGGAGTTACACCGTGAGCCGCATCGACGACATAGTTGATCACACTGTAGAACTGAATAGTTCGAACATCTCTCAGCAGACCCTTGCTCTGGATGAACTTTCCCCTCAGTCCCTGTATGCAAAGTGCACAACATTAGCTCAGAATCTCTGGTGGAGTTGGCATCCGGAAGTGACGAATCTATTTCGGGATCTGGATCCAATTCGCTGGAGACAACTCGACCATAATCCAATTGCATTATTAGCAGAGTTTACTCCCGATCGTCTCGAGGCTCGTGCAGCCGAACTTGTTTTGTACAGTCGAATCAATCAAGCACATAGACGACTCAAAGAGTATCTTTCAGCTGATTCAACATGGAGTAATGTGCACGCAGGCGTGCTCGGCTCCAATCCGGTTGTTTATTTTTCTGCAGAGTTTGGTATTCATGAGTCAGTACCAATTTATTCCGGAGGCCTTGGTGTCTTGGCTGGTGACCACGTGAAGAGCGCAAGTGGCCTTGGGATTCCTCTCGTTGCAGTTGGTCTGTTCTATAATCAGGGTTACTTCAGGCAACAGCTTGATGGTGATGGGTATCAGCACGAAGAGTATTTGGACTCTCGAGTTGATCTCCTGCCAATCGAGTCTGCCACTGACAAACACGGAACCCCCATCACAGTCACAGTTGAAACTCGGTCAGGCCCGATTCATGCGAAGGTTTGGCAAATGGCAGTTGGTCGTGCCAAGCTCTTTCTTTTGGATTGCGATATTGATGGAAATGATTCTGAAGATCGTGAATTAACCAGTCGGCTTTATGGTGGTGACACAAGGACTCGAATTCGACAGGAAATGGTTTTGGGCGTTGGAGGCGTCAAGGCTATTCGGGCACTTGGGATTGTTTCAGGCGTATATCACCTCAACGAAGGCCACTCAGCATTCGCTACGCTCGAAGCCGTTCGTGGTCGCATGGACCGAGACGGATATTCGTTTGATGACTCAGTTAGCCAGATAGCTCGCCAAACCATTTTTACAACCCATACGCCGGTACCAGCCGGTCATGATCGATTTGATAGCGGGCTGATTGAGGAGCATCTTGGCCCAACTCGTGATGCACTTGGTATTTCCCATGATCAACTGATGTCTTTCGGACGTGTTGAACCCCATAATCACGACGAACCATTCTGTATGACTGTGCTTGGACTTAAGTTGTCACGTCGTGCTAATGCTGTGAGCGCTTTGCACGGTCATGTAAGCCGACGAATGTGGTCAGGACTGTGGCCTTCGCGAGTTGAGGAAGAAGTGCCTGTTGGTCATATAACCAACGGTGTCCATGTACAAAGTTGGCTTTCGTGGCAGATGCTTCAGCTTTACGATCGTTTGTTTCCCTCTGGATGGGTTGGCCGAATGGGCGAGCCAGATGTCTGGCAGAAAATCTACGATGTTGATCCTGGGGAACTATGGGAAACCCACTATGCATTGAAAAACCTCTTGCTCCAATTTGTTCGGCGGCGAGTAACAAGGCAATGTAATCGCCGGGGAGAAAGTAATGAATCGATCGAATCAGCTCGTGAGATTCTCGACCCAAATGTGCTCACTATTGGTTTTGCGAGACGTTTTGCAACTTATAAAAGGGCAGCACTATTTCTCACTCAGCTTGATCGACTCCATGAATTAGTTTCCGATCAGAATAGGCCGATTCAGATAATTTTTGCGGGAAAGGCTCACCCTGCGGATGAACCAGGAAAAGCCCTCATACAAAAAATTGCAAATCTGCGACACGATTCAAAGATGTCGGGCAGAATCGTCTTTGTGGAAGATTATGATATCAATGTGTGTCGGCATCTTATTCAGGGTGTTGATGTATGGCTTAATAACCCAAGACGTCCTCTCGAGGCCTCTGGCACAAGTGGCCAAAAAGTTGTGCTCAATGGTGGTATAAACTGTTCGATTTTAGATGGCTGGTGGGCTGAAGCGTTTAATGGTCGGAATGGGTTTGCTATCGGCCGTGGAGAGACACATGCCCAAGATGATATCACTGATCAGCGGGATGGAGAGGCCTTGTTCGATGCACTTCAGCACGAAGTTATTCCCCTATTCTATGAACGAGACGTGGATGGACTTCCTCGTGACTGGATCAAAATGATGATGCACTCTATTTCATCATTAGCGTGGAGGTTTAGTGCACATCGAATGGTGATGGACTATGCCAAGAATTGTTATGTTCCTGCAGCTGGTGGTTTGTCCTGTGATATGAATCACCGCTAAGAGATAGTGAATATCACGCTGCTTGGGTGCGGCGTATCTCGTGGTACGGTGTTGACTTTAGAAGGACGCACCCTCGAAGCACTTCAGGCTTCCCAGGGCTACCAACGGCAGCTGTCGGACAAGCGACAATACCACTAAGTTGATCCCATGTTTCTCGGAGGGCGAAGGGAACTGAGCAGGCACTAACATTACCAGCTCGTTCAGTCAGTCCGTTGATAAGCTGCCCACCAATCCCGTATTCCTCGAGCTTCATTCCTGTGAAGCGGACAATTCCAGTGCCCGCTTGGTGGGGAACAACATAGTCAACATCATCACCAGAGAGACTTGAGGATTCGAGTGCTGATGCAACAGCGGCCGACATTTGACGGGGAGCAGTGTCGGCAATAGCCATGCCATCGAGTGTGTAAACAATCCGTTTATCCGCGTGTGCAACTCCACCGTTTGGTAATGGTATTTTGACATTTTCGCGTCTCTCGAAATTAAAGGCAGGGTGCTCAATCTGTTCACGACGAGCATCTGCGTGCAGGAGTTCGAAGTGTGTGGGGTGCCGTTGGCTTGTGAGTGGAGCAATGAGCGTTGCTGAGGCCATATCGCCAAAGAGGCCAGCGGTTTGGCTACAGCTGTAATCTGTGATTCGACTTATACGACTCGCTGCCACAACGAGTATGAATTCATTATTTTGCAAATTTAGGCGAGGGGCCCAGCGTTTTTGAATCAGGCTTAAGGATCTACTGTACCCGCAACAAAACCAGTTGATACCAAGAGTCCGTATATTTGGTACGTTCAACCGCTTGGTTAATTGGCGGGCTGCATGTTGCGGTCGTTCATGCTTGGCTTGTGACTTTCCAAGAAAACGATCAGCAATTGATGGTGGTAAAAAAGAGGGTGAGGCAAATAAGATGCCCCGGCAGTCGGCCAGGTTGCAGCCGGTCTCCGCCTGCAATTTCCGAACAACTCGTACTCCCATTGTTACTTCATCTTCTAAGGAAATAGCCCTCGATTCAATGCCGGTATGACGGCTGAATTTCCTTGGCATCGTCTCGCCAAACCAGGCGTTATTCAATATCCAAGATGGTCGGTATACGGAAACGGCCGAGATACCAAAGCGATTTGTGTTTTCTTGTATGTCCATCAAGCTTTCTGCCCTTTTATGAAACGTAAGGCGGCTAGATACTTGCAATCCGGATCATCTGGTGCTAGCCGAAAAACATTTATTTCTCTGATTTAGGCTGTTTTCCATTCATCAATGACGTGAAACGCGTGCAATACTTACTTTGGGAATACTTCCGATTCTTCAGTGACGCAAGTTTTCCAGCAAAAAGGTGCTTCTTC
>DONH01000013.1 GCA_003509235.1 Planctomycetaceae bacterium | reverse complement strand
GCCAACGAACGAGTCCGCCTTGCTGTGATTGGCCTCAACGGCCGGGGCAAGTCGCATTTGGCAGGGTTTGGGAAACTAAAAAATGTTGAGATCGCCTCAGTGGTCGACCCAGATGAAAACGTGTTGAATCGATGTTTAGGCAAAGTGCAAAGCAAAGCAAATGGGAAGAACTGCCAGGGGCACAAAGACATTCGAACTGTTCTGGAAGATAAGAATATCGATGCTATCTCGATTGCTACTCCGAACCATTGGCATTCGTTGATGACAATCTGGGGGGCTCAAGCTGGCAAGCATGTATATGTCGAAAAACCAATGAGTCACGACATCACGGAAGGTCGCGTCGCCGTTGAGGCACAGAAGAAGTATGGCGTGGTTGTCCAACACGGCACCCAGCGTCGTAGCGACGCTGGAATTGCGTCGCTCCACGAAGCGCTTAAAAGCGGCAAGCTACCTCGGCTAAAAGTTGCTTATGGTTACTGCTGCAAACCGCGCGAGAGTATCGGATTCAAGACGCCCGGTAATCCGCCATCGAATCTTGACTGGAATCTTTGGAAGGGCCCAGCTGTGATCGACCAATATCATGACAATCTGGTTCACTATAACTGGCACTGGTTCTGGGGGAGTGGAAATGGCGACTTGAACAATCAGGGGACGCACCAGTTGGATGTTGCCGCCTGGGCAATCGACGACGACCAAGTCCATCCGACTCGTGCGATGGCTATCGGTGGGCGATTCAATTGGGATGATCAAGGCCAAACCCCAAACACAATGTTTGCAGTTGCAGAATATCCGAATGGCCAGTCGGTGATGTTTAATGTTCGTAACGTCAACCACAAGGGTTACAAACGTCAGGTGTATAATGAATATTATTTGGAAGACGGCAGCAAGATTACTGGCGAAGGTACCTACACCATTCACCGCCCCGGCAAGGCACCGGAAAAGTTGGAGTTAGATGCAGGGTCGGTCACACCGGGTGGAAACTGGGGTGCATTTATTGCGGCTGTTCGTGCTGGGGATCCGAGCATGGCGAATGGAACGGCGATAGAAGCGCACCGCGGTTGTGTAGTCGGCCACTTGATGAACAACTCATATCGCCTTGGCTCGCAACTGCCGTTCAACGCGAAAGCTGGCAGATTTGGCGACAACAAGGATGCTTCAAAACATTTTCTGGAGATGCATGAGATTACCTCCGGTGGCGCTGGTGTGCCTGAGGACAAAGCCAACTACACCGTTGGACCGTGGCTTACCTTTGACCCTCAAACTGAACGATTTACTGGTGAGAAGGCTGACGCTGCCAACGCTTTGCTGAAGGATCCGAACAACAAAGGCTTTGAAGTTCCTGATGCAAAGAACGTTTGACTGAGGTAGTTTTGGTGTAATCAATCAATGCATGAATGGAACTGCAGGTTCACACATGGTTGAGGTAGGAGCGTTGGCGGCACGTCAACTTGAGGACTATGACGGCCATCAACCGGGCATGCTTTTTGCGGAAGGGTGCGTGCTGGATGTGTTGCAGGGGTACGAACTGCAACACGCTGTTGCAAAGTTGCGGTTTCAGCGCGGCGAGCGATTGATAGGATATAAAGTCGGCTGTACTTCTTCAGCAATTCAGGAGCAGCTTAAGATTTCTCATCGTGTGCGAGGGTTTCTTTTTGATACGGAGCAGTATGAGTCAGGAGTGGCCTTATCACGACAGAGCTTTGACAATCTGGCCATTGAGGGTGAGCTGGCTATAGAACTCTCTCGTGAGCCGAGAGACGAAGACTTCGCTGATCATTTGCTACCGCCTTGCATCTCTCGGATCTTCCCGGTGATCGAGTTGCACAACCATGTGATGCGGGGGCAGCAGGCATTGGCAGGTGAATTGATTGCAAATAATGCTATTCACGCTGGTTTTATTTCTGGAAAGGGTGGCCTGACACCGAGTCGTTTTTCAGAAACGATGTTTGATGGAGCCCGGCTTGAGATTTTCCTAAACAATCAATTGCTTGGTCGGTGCGAAGGGCAGCTCTTGCTTGAGACAGTTTGCTCATCGCTGAAATGGTTATGGCACGAATTGCTGCAGAGCGGTGAGCAGCTTCATGCAGGGCAGATTGTTCTCACGGGGTCTGTTCCAAACCTATTTCCCGTCGTAGATGAGTGTTACATCCGAGTTGAGTCAGTACCATTCGGTGACGTTTCAGCCGAAGTGAAAAATAGCACGCTCCGTACGTGCTGACTACAACGTGCTGGGCATGCTGCCCTTTGTCTCTGTAAGGAACGTGACATCGCGTGACACAAACCGAAAGCTTGTAGGAAGTTTTTTTCCATCAAACCGAATGACAACAGTGTGTTTTCCAGCGGTGAGTTGTGTTGTGAAGTTTGTATTCCCTTGCACTGGATTTGAATCAACCCAGAGGTCGGCTGTATCCGCACCATTGGCACTGAGCGTGACAGCACCATCTGTCGCCATCTCGATATATGTTCTCAGGAACACATCAACAGGCCCCTTCTTTCCAACAACTTTCGCTTTTCTGGCAAGTTGGGTTCCAGGAACCGTGCCATTCACTCTTGAGAGGAATGGCACCCACTGATCACCTTCCGTTACTGACATGAGCTTCTGAATGTTACCGCCTTCCATGCGATGCGTGCCTGTAGCGACTTCATACACTCGAGCGACACCTCCTTTACTAGCATCGTAGTTACCAGGCCTGCCAAGTTGTGTCAGGAACTTGATCAGATCGATCTGCTCTTGTTGGCTTAATCGATCGACAAGGCCTTCTGGCATCAGTGACTTCCCAGGCTTCTGAAATTCAATGTCATCTTTTGCGATTCGAACAAGT
>DONH01000281.1 GCA_003509235.1 Planctomycetaceae bacterium | reverse complement strand
AGAAAAAAAGAGGATTTCCAAGGTACCCTGGGTGAAATGCTACAGCCCCAGCAATGGTTGGGATACCCATTCGGTTGCCATAATCGCGTACACCAGCAACAACTCCATGAAGTAATTTTTTTGGTGGAATAATACCAGGCGGAATTGCTTTAGCTGGTGTGTCCAAAGGAGCGACACAGAAAACATCTAGATTTGCAAGTGGCTTTGCACCATGTCCAGTGCCAAGCACATCCCGGATCACACCTCCCAGACCGGTTGCAGCACCTCCGTATGGTTCGATAGCAGAAGGATGATTATGGGTCTCGACTTTGACACAGATATCGTGATCGCCATCAAAGCGAACAACGCCAGAATTATCACTGAATACACTTACACACCAGTCGTCTGGACCAAGTTGCTCTCGGATGGTCTCCGTTGATGCAAAAACTGTCTCTTTAAGTAAGTTGTCATAGCGAGACTCACCGTCAGGTCCGATATGGTCTATAGGACTTCCAAGAGTTTTATGGCAACAATGCTCACTCCATGTCTGGGCGATTGTTTCGAGTTCTATCTCGAATGGTTCTCGGCCGAGGCTACTAAAGTGATCTCGTACTGCATGCAATTCTTTTGCTGTGAGTGCGAGGCACTGTTTGCGGCTCAGTTCTTCAAGTTCGGAATCATTCAGTCCATTAAGTCGCACATGCTCACGTTTCAGTTTCCACCTACTGCCGCCACTCAGCCTTGAAAGCGTAAGTGGGCCAATAATAACTTCATGAATGGCTTCGCTGGCAAGTCGTTTCCACGCAATCTCTGCAACTTGTTCTGATGTCATGCATTCCGCGGGCACCCAGTATTTCTTAAGACTCCGAACTGCGGTGGCATTCACTCCAAGCAGGGCCATTGCTTCTTTGGCACTTTCTGCTGCGGGATCAGTCACGCCAGGTTTTGGGAGGACATGCAAAATGAGATTATGAGCCTCTTTTGCGCCGGGCGGTATTGAAACCAATTCCTCTTCTCCAACTTTCGCCACCCTGCAGACTTCTGTTACGGAATCTGTGAAGAGGCGTGTTCCTATTCTTCGAACCTCATCGAAAGCCAAATCTCCCTCAATAAGCCACCCATGAGCAGCATGAGCAGAGTGAATGTCAAAACCGAGATCGTTTGCAGCGGTAACGAGGTCTTGAGCAGTAGTATCGTGCTGACGGTCATGGACATCAACTTCCCAGAGCATCACGGCTTTCCTTAGCGAGAGTTAATAATTTGATGAGCGTGGACCGGTCGTCTTCTTCGATTGCGTGTCGCAATTGATCAGATACTTCCGTAAACTTTTTAATTTGTGCGGTAACTGCCTTAGCGTTATCGAGCAATATGTCAGCCCACAGGTCAGGATCACCAGCTGCTATTCGGGTGGTATCTCGCCAGCCTCCAGCAGTGAAACGATGAGCTTCACGAGGTGTTGCCGTAGCTAATGCGGCAGCAACAATATGGGGCGCGTGGCTCGCGGAGGCAAGGAGTTGGTCGTGTTCCAACGGTGAAAGGAGACATGACTGGGCACCAATCTGTTGCCAAAAAGCAGAGATGGCTTCAGTGTCTACTTTCGGAGTAGATTCCACTGGAGTAAGAACCGTTAGTTTGCCTTCAAAAAGGGTAGGGTCTGCCGCTTGTGGACCACGTTGGTGACTTCCTGCAAGAGGATGGCTGCCAACAAATCGGCCTGTGCGAGAAGAGCGACGCTGCTCCCAGCGATCAACAATCGACTGTTTTGTGCTGCCAGCATCTGTGATGGGTGTGCCAGGGCGGACACATGCGTCGATCTCTTCCAGTTGATCTCCAATAACACTCACCCGAGTAGCCACCAGAACAAAGTCAGCATCTGCCACACCTTCGCGGATGTTTGTGGTACCTTCGCTTATGGCACCGAGTTCTTTAGCGGCCGCTAAAGAACTGTCGGACCGACCGACACCTATAATTTTGTTTGCGGCTCCTCGTTTGGCGAGAGCAAGACCAGCTGATCCTCCGATAAGGCCAACTCCGACGATCGTGACCGTGTCCCATTGGGCAGTCATAATGAATATAGATTTGTGCAAAAATGTCGTGGGGGCAGTAATTCATTTACTTATTAAACGATCTATGGGTTCTACCAGATGTGCACCTCCTTGTGAGCAGGGGTCGCCTGTTTGTCGACATTCTAACCCCTTATGGCGAAAATAAAGCATGCGTGGTTTACCTCAAAAAGCGACAGGCCGACCTGTGAGCCGACAACTGCCAGCCCGGTTGCAGGCAGATCTGCTTGGGCGATTGGCAATAACGCTACGGGCAGGTATTGATTTGCGGAAAGCCTGGGCAAGTGAAGTCAAGCGAATGCCTGCTCGTTGGCAATCACACCTGTCTCTTGGAACGCGTAGTCTTGATAATGGAGAAATGCTTTCTGACGCGCTTTCTCATACGGGGCTGTTCCCTCCGTTAGTCGTGGGGATGGTAGCTGTTGGTGATCAAACCGGTAAGGATGTCGAAACACTAAAAGAGCTATCTCGCGTAATCAATCATAGAGTAGAAACTACATCACGTCTTCGTTCGAGCCTCATTTTACCGGTATTCCAATTCGTGCTCGCGCTGGCAGTTGTAGGGCTACTTATTCTCATTAATGGGATGATTGAATTGGAGCGAGGAAAAGCACTCGATTTTATTGGTCTCGGTCTTGTTGGTATGCCAGGTCTCAAGATGTACGGTGTACTTCTGTTTTCCTTGTTCGTTGTTTTGGTATGTGTCTCTCGATCTGTCCTTATCGGATGGAGATCACATGGTCTTATTCGTAGATTCATTACCCGTCTACCAGTTATTGGACCAGCTGCTCGAGATGGGGAAGCAGCTGCCTGGAGTCAGGCCGCATCGTTGGCCGCAGGTGCCGGACTTGATGCAGGCAGACTTGTGTCGCTTGGAGGTTCGGTAGCTCCAGGTCTGGCAATTGACCCGCACTGGGTAACTGAAAGCCTGGTCTCTGGAAATACGCTAGCCGAAGCACTTCACGCTGCTCATCGTTTTCCACCTGAATTAATTGAAGGTTTGGCAGTTGGTGAAGAATCTGGAACAGTTTCAGAGGTTCTTGGGAGACTGAGTGAACAATTTGCCGATAATTCAAGAAAAGGGTTCGAGGCGGCAGCAAAAGCGGCTGGTGGTGGTGTCTGGCTTTTCGTAGCTGGCCTCGTGATAGTTGTTATTTTCAGGGTTTTTTCAGTTTATGTTGGAATGATTCAAGACGCTGCCAGCCAAATTTAAGACGATAAGGACAACGTAATGCGATCTATCTGTGCTGCTGTGATGGTAGTTGGGGCTTTGGTTGTTTCAGACTTTGCCATCTCAGATTCAACAAGCACGCATACACAACGCA
>DONH01000446.1 GCA_003509235.1 Planctomycetaceae bacterium | reverse complement strand
CCTGTCTGATGAAACGCGATAGCATCCCGTACCACAACGTCCCAGAGAGTCGGCCGGTAGGCATCGCCCATTGAACCCGCTTCGATCAGCATGGCCCAGTCTTTAACAGGTAAACCTTTCAGCCCTCCATCATCAGAAAGCACCTTCTCGAATTGATCACGAATTTCAAGAACAATCCGACGGAGATCCCATGAGTTAATCTCCGACAGATCACGATTTGTGTCGCTCTGCACTTGTGTTGTTCGCTGTGCAAATCGCCAACGATTCATCTGGAAAAAGTTCCATGTCCAGTTGGCCTGAATGGCTTGGAGGGCACCACGAGTTTGTACTGGTGCACCTTGTATTGCAGCATCCAGATCAATCAACCGCTGTGGATCATCACCAGGGCGATCTGAATTCTCAAGTAAGACGCGCGTCGCAATCGCACGAGCAACCTCATCCCACTGTTCGCTATTAATAGCATCTTGTTCAATGCCTACTAGCAGATCTCTTCCAGTCTTCGGCTTTCCTTCACGAATCGCTTTTGTAATCAATTGCCATTCATCTTGATGGGATTCCAGCGGCTCAGCTGCGACGAGCATAGGAACCCAACAAACTACAAAGCAAAGTATGGGAAGAATGTGTCGGTTCATTTTTTAGAAATCCTGCAGACGAAAAAGAAAACCCATGTTTGAATAGGCGTGTATGCCAAACCCAGAAGACATGATGGCATCTTACGTGCTTTTTTCTCCACCAAGAAAACTATCACTGCCTCGCGTTATTCATGACCCACGAATGCCAATCTTGAATGCTTAAGCAAAGCTCCAGATACCCCAGAAATGACAGCATTCCGTTTTAGTATGAAAAGTCCTTTTTTTGGTACTTTCACACTTCATAGACGCTGAGACTTTCTTGCCGTTACGGAAAAAACGTGCTAATAATAGAGCGTACGGAGTGGACATATATTCTTGCCCCGCTGATCGATCCCCCTCGGGATCCGCGTTTGAAGGCTTTCCCGCCCTCAAATGGCGATGTGGGTGTTCCCAACGGACTCCCTGGAGTTACATCGATGGAACCCTCAGTGATGCGATTTTTTATACAAAGAATTCGAGTACCTTTGTCTCTATCTGGATTGGTGCTTGTTCTGTGTGCCATCGGCCTAACGGCGAGGATCATCAAAGCCGAAGAGCCGCTTTCGTATAACGAACATATTCGACCAATTTTGGTTGAAAACTGTTTCTCCTGTCACGGAGCAGACTCGGCGAGCCGCAAGGCTGACCTTCGCCTTGATCGTCGAGATGATGCTATTGAGTATGGAGCAATCATTGCTGGTGACCCTGACTCAACAGTCCTGCTTGACCGAATTTATTCTGAAGACCCAGAAGAGGTCATGCCTCCACCGGAGATCAAAAAGACACTTTCAGCTCAACAGAAAGCAATTCTGACACAGTGGATCAAAGAAGGTGCTGAATACGAACCACACTGGTCATTCATTCCACCAACACGAGTACCAGTTCCAAAAGTAAAAAAACAGGGCTGGGTTCGTAATCCTATTGATTCCTTTATCCTTTCAAAACTTGAAGCAAAAGCACTTCTGCCAGCTGAAGAAGCTGACCGTCGAACACTCGCTCGTCGGCTTTCTTATGATCTCACCGGCCTGCCACCAGAGCCCGCAGTTGTTGAGGCGTTTATTATTGATCCTCATGCCGACGCGTATGAACGCCTAGTCGATACGTTTCTCTCCAAACTAGAGTGGGGTGAACATCGCGGCCGCCATTGGCTTGATTATGCCCGATATGCTGACACCCATGGCATTCACTTTGATAACTTCCGTGAAATGTGGACATATCGGCAATGGGTTATTAACGCGTTCAACCGCAATATGCCTTTTGATCAATTCACGATCCTGCAACTTGCAGGAGACCTAGTCACTGATCATGGGCCTAGTGCCACACCTGATCAGATTCTTGATAACAAGATTGCCACTGGCTTCAATCGCTGCAATATGACGACCAATGAAGGCGGCATTATTGATGAGGAGTATATTGTCCTCTACGCGAGAGATCGCACTGAAACCACAGCGCAAGTGTTCATGGGACTCACTGCCGGTTGCGCCGTTTGCCATGACCACAAGTTTGACCCATTATCACAAAAAGAGTTTTATGAACTCTCAGCATTTTTCAACAACACAACACAACGAGCGAAAGATGGCAACGTCTCTAATACACCGCCTATTCTCGCTGTACCCCTAGCCAAAGATAGAACTCGTTATCGTGAATTAGAGAAAGAATTGCCTAGTGCTCGAACAGCCTTAGCCACTCGCAAGAAAAATGCCAAAGGCAAATTCCACACATGGGTTCAATCACTCACTGCCGATCAAGCCCTTGCGGTGCGGCCGCAGGAAACACCACTACTCGAAATTGCATTTTCTGAGGGTGAGGGGAACGCAACAAAAGCATCTTTTTTAGGAAAACAAACCACCATACCGCTGTCAGACTCGACGTCATGGCTGCCAGGTCCCAGCGGCATGTCTGCTGCATTAGTGAATGGAAAAGCTGTTGAACTTTTCTCAGTTGGTGACTTTGAACATGATCAACCCTTTACTATTTCCTGTTGGGTAAAGCCCCCAAAAGAAGATGGCAATAAACGTTTTGCCATTGCTTCTCGGATGGATGAGTCAAACGCACACCGTGGATGGGACTTGTGGGTTGACGACCGGCGTGTTGGGATGCATCTGATTCATAAATGGCCTGAAGATGCGTTAAAAGTTGTCACAAAACCAAAACAACAACTCAAGCCAGATGTCTGGACCCTCGTCACACTGTCATATAATGGCAGCGGCAATCCTGGTGGCATCAAAATCTATTACGATGGTGTTCTGCAACAAAAACCGCAGGTTGCCGTCAACAAATTCAAGAAAAACACAACGCGTACTAATACGGCCCCATTTACTATTGGTAGTCGAACAAAGGGATCGCCTGCTAAAAACCTTGGCCTTACCAATGTTTCAATTTGGGGCCGAGCTCTTACTCAAAACGAAGTCGAAAGTATTGCAAAAGCAGATCTTCTGACTGACATTGTCAAGCTACCACAGCAGGAACGGCTTCAGGCTGCGAATCGTCTGTATGATTGGTGGCTCATGGCGTTCGATAAACCGTTTCAGGCAGCCAAGGCTCAAGAGAACGCGTTGGTTGCCGAAGAAGTAGCCATTAAAAAACGTGGCTCCATCGCTCATGTGATGGAGGAAAAGCCTGACATGGCCAAAGCCTTTGTCCTTGATCGAGGAGAGTACGACAAACGGCTTGATGAGGTTGCCCCTGGAACTCCAGACGCACTTCCGTCCTACCCGGAAACGCTTCCAAAAAATCGACTGGGACTGGCGCAGTGGCTCCTCTTGCAGGATCATCCACTTA
>DONH01000155.1 GCA_003509235.1 Planctomycetaceae bacterium | reverse complement strand
TGTACTCTTGGCGAATTGTGGAGAAGTCCCGTCTAGATGGCGGCGGGATTTTGCAACAAGGGCGCCTTGCATTCATGAGATACATGCCTCTGAGTGGGTGCGTCTGTACAAAGACGTAGCAGCTGTTGGGATTTTGTTGCGTAATTTGTTGCCAGGTATGCTCAAAAACCAGGACAAAACATCGACTCGTAGAGTCGTCGCTGTGTTCACTCACCAAGCACCGTCTCACACCATCAATGCTGTAGCACTCAAATCTGCTCATAGAGCTTTACATGAGCTCGTCAAGGGAGCAGGGGACGAGCTCACAGCGCACAACGTCACGACTGTTCTTGTTGAGACCCCAAATTTGCAGCCTGAGCAAGCATTAAGATGGGCAACAGAGGTGGCAAAAAGCTTAGAGAGATTGCGCAACGATAACGATTTTGCGTCCAAAAATAACGGCCAGATACTGGACGTAATGGAGTTTCCGCGTGAACGAGAAGATGAAAAATACTGAGGGTGACTAAAACGGGATAGAAATTACACGATTTGTAGCACGATTTGTAGCAAACCTTAATGGCATAAATCTCATGTGTATGGTTGCCAGTCGAACGCAATGTCCAACTCACCAGATTTTGCGTTGCCAATTTTAAATCTAGCTTCCATCGATCCACCGTGCTGTATGACAGTAGTAATTGGAACTTCAAGATTACCCATAAAATTGCTCTTCTTTCCAACCGGGAAAGTTTGATCCACGTCATACAGTTCAATCAAAACTTTTGCATCTTCACTTGTAGGTGAGAATTCAAATTTAGCGTTGAACTCTGGGTTTAGAGTTTTGTAATGGATCTTTGAAGTATACACGACATAATCCTGATCTTTGCGCTTACTCTTGCTTGAACTCTTCTTCATTTTTTTTGTGTTCACGGGAACGACACCTGCCCCCATCGCGTGCACTGGAATTTTCACCTTCACGTAAGGATCTGAAAGCCCGTTGGAGTCCATAACCTGCAGGTTGACACCGCGAAGAATATGAACAGTCAATAGACCAAGACCGGCGAAAATGTCTTTGGCAGCTTCACTACCAAACATGATGAATTGCGTGTTCAGCAGCAAGCGCATTGGCGGTTTCTTTACATTTCCTTTGACTTGCTCAGGGAAATCAACCCAAATAGTTTGTTCACTCTCATCGGCTGTTGCATCTTTGATTTCATCAATGTTGAGTTCAGCGCCAGCAAGACGTTCATCACTACTAAAGGGATCAGAATCCGAATCAAAGACATTCACCTTCAGTTTTCTTAGGTGAACATCATCAACAGGAATGTAAAAGGTCTCTTCCCATACTGGATCTTCGTCGTTAGTCTTTGTCGTTGTTTTTACGTGCACACCGTGCTTCTTAACGAACATTTGCACATATGGGTCCGTTTTCGAGAACATGTCAGTTTTCGGAACATTCTCTGCTCGTACGACTGTCACTTTCAAAACACCTGTGCTGCGAAGTTGAAGAACTTGTGTATCATACCACTTGAATGGCTTCACTTCACCATCTGGCATGACGATTGGATCATAATTAAAGCTGAGAGGCACGATGAGACGTTCAGGCTGAATAAACATGTCCCCAAGAAGATCCGAGACGAATTCCTCCAACCATTTATCAATTGCATTGTACAGCCACTCCAGCCCAGTTGGGAGCTCGACGTGGAACTCCACCACTGGTCGTTGAGTCATCGAAATCACTAAACCACCAATTGGGCTGGGTAACGGCACCAATGGGTTCATTGTGACTCTGAGATTACTATATATCTCCAGATCCTTTACTGCAATATTTATGTCGGCCCCGATGTGCGTTTTTGCAGCAAGGACGATGTTTGATTTTCCTGCCCAAGCGAAATCTATATCAATGCTTGTTGCCATATCACTCCCCTTCTTGCCAACATATTTTATGTTTCTCACTACGAATGGGTTTGATCCAAAATCTAGCTGTTTGAATGTGAGTCTTTTCAGCATAGAAGGCCGAGAAGCTTCCATCAAGGGATCTAGTATTTCACGCAACATATCGCTGACAGCCTTGTTATAGAAGGGCCAGACTTGGGTCAAGAAATTGTTAAGCCAAGGGACGAGCTCATCTGGACGATATCTAGCCCAAACTGGAGCAGCATTCATAAACTGCATTTCTGCTGTGCGTACGGCTGGTAGACCCATGAGCTCAGCCATTCTCCCACTATTCTTTTCGATTTCCAAGAAGGTTGAAAGCACCACATCGAGCTCTGCTCTTTTTGTTAAACGGAGGTTGTGTCTTGTCACAGCAAGCCATCCAGCTACAAAAGCAAACAGAAAAGAGAAAATACCTCTATTGACGCTTAAATAAGAGACACCATAGATCACTGTAGTTTGCCACAGAAAGCTGAGTAAGCCAAGGAAAACACAGAAACCGATGGAATTAAGCATGGTTCCACGCCAGAAAATGCGCTTCAGTCCTAATTTTGAACTCAACGTCAGGGATGCCGAGAGGATATTGCAGGAAAAGGCAAACAAGATTCGTAACCACCCTTGCATTGAACCATTGACTTCCAATTTTCGAATGAAAATCAAGTTCGGTGCAGATGATAGTAACAGGATACCCAGCAGCCCAAACTGACTAAGTCGTAAACCTGACTCCTTTGCGCCGCCTTCCATCATACTTGGCGTCGGTCCATTAAATAAAGGACCAGTGCCTGGTATGTAAGTGGAAAAATCAGCTCGTTCAAACACGCCTCGAGTTTCAATAACATGGTCTCCTCGAACGAGGTCGCCCAAATTGTAATCCTTCGGTTTCTGCACCCCAGCCTTCTTCACATCTGGAGGCGCTAGCCATGCTGGGCCGTCAATGAAAGGTGTCTCATTGGGGGCTAGTTTGGGCTCATTTTCATACCGCTTGAGTTTTGCGCTCACTTCAGCGTGCGCCGCAGCGCTCTGCTTTTCCTGTTCCTTCTGCTTTCGCACAGCGTCAGCAGCAGAAGATACGCGGAGAGATGACGCTAGATCCGTTACAGTATCATCTTCATTCGTAATTTTACGAGCACTTACAGTCAGTGAGTCAAGCCTGTTTAGACCGCCGGCGAGGGCGTCGTCCTCGTCGTTCTCGACTGGTTTAGTTTGCTCCTTTCTCGCCTTGATGTCTTTCCTATTCAGACTTTTCAACTTTGATGCAGCCCCTACCTCATCGCTCGAACTCAAAATGGCGCTCAACTCGCTCTTCATTTGTGTAACTTCTGAGTCGTTCTGTAATAAACTTGCCGGCGACAAGGATTTGCGTGACTCCTCGCTCTTCAATCGTCGGCCATCCGAAGTCTTGCGTAATCGGAATTCGGTCTCTCCCGCGACAGGCACAACCTCTTTCTTCGAGCAACAAGCGCCCATCGCTCAATAATATACAGTTAAAGATACTAGAACACCGCGGTGCTACCGAAGTCCATAACCCGGCGTGAGTTTGTGCTGTCACTGCGCACAGAATTATGATCGGGATGTTGGACAGGCTGACCGGTGGGCAGCCACAAGATATTCAAGATGGCGGTGCGAGAAGTACAGGCGGAAAGTTTAAAGCGTAAGACAGACAACAAAATTTAAACGCATGGAGTTGAATTGCATCCTTAGCTTACAAACTGAAAAATGTTACAGCGAAGCTGTAGCAGTCGCGAAACGCACTAGGCGCTTCAGCGCTGGAAACCAATAAGATACCTCTTCCCAGTGAGTTTGAGAGAGAAATAAAAGGATAGAGTTTACCCCAGGCACATTTCTAGATTCTAAATTGTTGACAAGAACGATCAAGGCCTCCACTACGGGCTCTGTGATAGAGTTTTCCGTGTGTTCAGGTGCGCCCGAATTATTCAAGAAGACAAACAAACCACCGATTTTGTTCGAGATACCCTCTAACTCCTTCATTCGACTTGCAGGTGCACTTTGTGTCGCCTCGTGATATTTCTTTCGCAATACATTCACGATTTGAAGGTGGTTTGATCTCACTTGAGAGACGTCAGTATTTTCTATGGTTGCTGTCGGTGGAGGTTTTGGCCAGCCTGGTGCCGGCCCAACCCACGCCCCTCCGCTACAATATCTTTCTCTGCCTCTCAATGAAGTTGATGTACTTGAGCTTTTAGTGGAGACACTCGGACCAACCGGTGTCTCAGAGGAGCCCTGCACTAAAGTAGATGAAACACTCGCGGAGAGTGGACCCACTACTTGAGCTGAAATTGCGTTCGTTGGAGTCTGAAAGGATTGAACGCCAGCCCCAGATGTCGCAACGGGATTGAACATCCTCGCGTTCATCGGGTTCGTATGAGGTGGCTCGAGTGGAGTGGGGTACGATGCTGTGGAAGGAGCGTGAGGTGTCGGAAGTCCTTGAAGCGCTGCGGGCGTTTGTGAAGGTTTATCCTCGCATCGAGCGCCTGACGACGACGGGCTTGGGATAAACGCGCCACTACCCGATCCGCCGAGAGCACTTAGCGGTGGTTGACTCGCGAATCCCATCGCGCAGGA
>DONH01000468.1 GCA_003509235.1 Planctomycetaceae bacterium | reverse complement strand
TTCGTGACCGGGTGACGCCTAGGGTGTAATTCTGTGACTTATTCATCCTCGTCCAGTGAGTCGTTGGTGGTTTTGCTGATCATGCCTTTGCTGGATCAAGCGCCGTATTTGCCAAAACGACCGGCGTGAGCCATGGCCAGAAGCATGAGGTGCTTGGCCGGAAATTGCCCAAGACCACCGCTGAGGCAATTTCGTTCACCGAAAGCCGTTGCACCATCTGGACGACATGGGTCAGCAACTATAAGAGTCGGTACAGGGTGCCAAGAATGACTTTTGAGCTTGCTCGGAGTGGAGTGATCCCCAGTCACGATGAGAACATCCGGCTTGAGTTCTTCAATACGAGGAATCATCTTGTCGAGTTCCTCTATCTGTTTCACTTTGTTCGCAAAGTTCCCGTCTTCGCCAGTTGAGTCGGTGTACTTGAAATGTAGAAAGAAGAAGTCGTAGTCATTCCAGCAGGCTTTCAGTTCGTCAACCTGTTCTCCGAGTGTCTGCGGTGTGCCCACAAGTTTCATGCCGACAAGACTGGCAAGCCCCTTGTACATCGGGTAGACCGCAATTGCAGCCGCTCGTAGCCCGTAGAGCTCTTCATACGTCGGCAGGGCTGGCTTGGCAGCAAATCCCCGTAGTGTCAGACCGTTCGCTTTTGGCTCATCTTTGAGAATTTCGCATGCCTGCCGAACGAACTCTTTTGCAATATCGGCAGTTTTCGTCGCTGATGGATCAAGCGGCTGTGGGTCGAGAGGTGGTACGCCAACAGTCTGAGGATCGGTATCAGCAACTCTGCCATCAAGGCCACTTCCTCTGAACACAACAACGAAACGGTGTTCTTTGACCGGCTTCACAAAGACTTCGTAGCCGTCGATTGCAACAGCCTGAAGTTTTTCGACAACTTGAAAACTCTCTTCTGAAGGAATGCGACCAGCTCGTCGATCGCTAATGAATCCGTTACTATCGAGTGTACAGAAATTACCACGAGCAGCGACGTCATGAGGACCAAGTTCAAAGCCAATGCCGGTCGCTTCGAGTGCTCCTCGGCCGATCTTGAACTGGAGTGGATCGTAGCCAAAAAGGCCAAGGTGTCCGGGACCTGAACCTGGCGTAATGCCAGGCAGCACTGGGATGCTCGAGCCGGTTGTACCAACTCCAGCAAGCCTGTCGAGGTTTGGTGTCACAGCGGTCTCAAGCTCTGTCTTCCCACCCGGATCCAACGGCAGCCCGCCGAGCCCATCTGCAACGAGCATAATAATCTTGGAGCTATTCGTGCTTTTGAGTTCTTGGATTAGTTCGTGTTCAGTCACAACAGGGTCTCCAGAAGACGAGTAGAAAAATAGACAGATTATTCTCAGTTGTCGGTTTCAGGGCCGAGGTCTGCAAGGGGAGTGGCTTCACGTTCGTGCTGCCAGCAAAGCTTGAAGCCGAGATGGGTCAGATAACCAATCGGGCCTGACAGGAATGTAAGCGTCAAAGAGAGGCTGCGGAGTGGCCAGGGGATGCCGCAAGCGACTGCTTCGCGGGCAACCACGGTTCCAACCACCATGTCGAAGGCCAGATAATGAGTCCAGGCCGCCGCGAATACAAAGTCATCGCTGAAAATAGTGCGGAGTCCGGCAAGTGTCATCACGTCGGCCTGTGGCGGGCCAATTGTGGCGAATTTCCATGAAATAATGCTTAGGTAGACGGCGGCTAGTACCGCAGGAACAAGTTGCTTGCATAGCGTGTCCCGGAGGAAAATACGTCTCGGAAACAAGATCAGGGGGATCCAGGCAAGGAATGCAATTGTATTTGTTAATTGAAAGAGTTGCTGAGCCATCCTCTTCTCCGGTAAGGTTTCGCATTCTCAATGCGATGGTTGGTATGCTTCGCTTCGCCTGAAAGCCTAGCATGCTCAAGATTGAGCGTCATTGTTTCCATGTTTTCCTTTCATTCCTTCAAGAGCTATCCCGATTATGAGTGCTGTTCGACCCAAATCGTCTGATGATCCAATCGCCTATGATGCTGCTGCTGTGCTTGCTACTGGCGGAATTCACCAAGTAGATTTGGATGACCTCGAGGGGCCGCTTTCTACTGCGAGGGAAGAAAGCCTGAATGATCTCGTCCTTTGGCGAGCAGGTGGTGCTGGTGGAGAGTCACTCGATCCAGCGTTTCTTGATTTGCCGGAACGACTCTTGGCTGATTACGGAACAAGTCGTCTGGAGAGTGAACTGTTTGCAATACTTCAGACGGCACGGCGACTTCGAGAAGCCGTTGATCGTGTTGTTGTTCTTGGTATCGGCGGGTCTTATATGGGCGCGCGTGCACTCTTTGAGTCATGCTGCCATCCTTTTCACAACGAACTTTCCCGTGGAGAGCGAGGTGGACGGCCTCGACTGTCGTTCGAAGGATTCAATATTGATAATGACTCTGCGCAGGGCCTTCTCGATGTACTGCGATCACACCCAAGCGGAGGCGACGGGGATGATCTTCTTGCTCAATGGGCTATGCTCGTCGTCAGCAAAAGTGGTGGCACTCTTGAGACCGCGGCAGCGACACGACTTTTTCTCAGTGCGCTTTCTGAATCACTTGGCAGTGACGCCAATCGAGTAGCAGAGCGAGTTGTACCGGTAACCGGAGCAAGTGGAAAGCTGGCAAGCCTGGCAAAGACTCTTGGATGTCCTGATGTTTTTGGTATTCCTGATGGCGTTGGCGGCCGCTTCTCTGTCTTTACAGCGGTGGGTCTATTGCCAGCCTCACTTGTTGGGATCGACGTTGTGCGTTTGCTGGAGGGTGCTGCAGCAATGACGCGACGCTTTCGTGAGTCACCGGTTTCGGAAAACCCAGTGCTGCAATACGTCGCAGTGTCTCACTTGGCTGAGAAAAAAATGGGAGCAACGATTCGAGTTCTTTCGAGTTGGAGTAATCAGCTTGAATCAGTCGGTCTCTGGTACGACCAGTTACTTTCTGAAAGTCTCGGGAAGGATGAAAAGGGGGCGACACCGCTTACTACGGTCACAACTCGAGATCTTCACTCACGGGGGCAGCAGCATCAAGATGGTCGCCGCGACAAGATTATTACGAATTTGTGTGTCGGCGAGTCTCGCCGTGATCACATTGGGCTGCCGCCACTAAGCGGCTCTTCCGGTAACGAAGATCAGCTCGATGACCTTATTGGCACGACCTGGCCATCGATGCTTGCAGCTGCGACGGATGGTACGAATGAAGCATATGCCTCTGTAAAGCGTCCAACGGCAACGATTCACTTGCCCCAAATCGATGAATTTACAATTGGTCAACTTCTGCAGATGCTTATGCTCGCTACGGTTGTTGAGGGACGACTCGTTGGAACAAATCCTTACGGCCAGCCGGGCGTAGAAGCATATAAAAAATTCATGATGAAAAGGCTTCGCCCCGATGGGTGATTGAAGTTCTATTTTCTGGCGTTCTTAGGTTTCAATGCTCGTAGGTGTGGGAAAACAAATGGCCGTTACAATTACATGGACAGGACATTCTACGTTTCTTGTCGACACTGGAGATGGGGTGCTTCTTATCGATCCATTTCTTGATGAATGTCCAACGTCCTCAATGCAGGCATCAGATGTTCATTGTGATGCAATTCTGATCACTCACGGCCACTTTGATCATGTTGCTGACGCCGTATCAATTGCAAAAAGAATACGATGTCCAGTTCTTTGTGCCTTTGAAATAGCTGAATGGTTGGCTAAGCAAGACATCGAGGGTGCCGTAGGCATGAATCTTGGTGGCACAACTAAGGTGCCGGGTGGTTCTGCGAAAATGGAAATGGCGCACCATTCATCCAGTCTTCCGGATGGTACATACGCCGGTTCCGCAGCGAGTTGGCTGCTCGATGTAGGAGGGAAGCGAATATTTGTAGCGGGTGATACATGCCTCTTTTCCGATATGGAACGTATCGGCAGGCCGGACAGTCAAGGTAGGCGACTTGACTTGGCAATTCTCCCGATCGGCGACATGTTTACGATGGGACCAGCCGATTCGCTCGAATCGATTCGTCTCTTAAGGCCAAAGTTGGTTATTCCCTGTCATTACGGTACATGGCCTCCTATTGAGCAGGACGTAGAGGCATGGGCGAGCTGCGTTCGTGACGGTGGTGTCGCTGAGCCGCAGGTGTTTGTACCGGGACAATCAATAACCCTCAAGTAAGTCGAGGCTCAGA
>DONH01000466.1 GCA_003509235.1 Planctomycetaceae bacterium | reverse complement strand
GGGGCAAATAATGCAACAATTGTTAAAAAAATAACAAATGAAAGTGCAATTATTCCCACCGTATTCTGACGATAATGCTTCCAAGCCTCAGCCCAAAATCCTTGAGATGTACTTCCCTCGTACCGGCCGTCTCCTTTCATAAGCTTTTTCTTCATTCCATCCTCACACGAGGATCAACAAGTCCATACAGTACATCTGCAAGTAATTGACCGAGTAACGTAAGCAGGCTGAACATAAAAGTAAGACCCATTATTGTTGGATAATCACGCTCTCGGATACTTTCGAAAAAAAGTCGGCCCATGCCTGGCCAAGTAAAAATCTGCTCAATAATTACAGACCCACCTACGAGGGCCGGAAGGGAAAGGCCTAAAAGTGTCACCAATGGGATCAACGTATTACGAAATGCATGCACTATGAGAATGCGATACGGACCTGCTCCTTTCGCGCGGGCAGTACGAATATAGTCCTGACGGATTACTTCTTCGAGATTTGATTTTATAAATCTACTATTGTAAGCAAGTACAACATAAGTTTGACATACAACAGGAAGAATTGCATGCCAGGCAATATCCTTTATACGCAAAAGCAAAGAAGCGTCACTTGATAAGTCACTCATACCGAAGAGAGGCAATTCCCAACGTGTATCACGCAACCAGACTGCAAAAATAATCTGAAGAAAGAGGGCGGCGACAAAGGTCGGAAAAGAATAAAGGGCGTAGAGAATCAGCCCAGTAAAACGTTCATCAATACGACCACCTCTCACAGATGCATAGAGGCCGAGTGGTATCGCAAGAAACCACGTCAACAGAAGGGCTGTCCCAGAAATGATTATCGTTGGTCCAATTCGCTCACCAATAAGTTGAGTCACTGGCTGCTTCCGAGTTATCGACCTTCCCAAATCACCGCGAACGACCTTACTAATCCATTGCAGGTAGCCGACGGGCCAAGGTTTATCCAGTCCATAAATCTCAAGCATCCGCTGTTGATCTTCAGGATTAAGCTTCCGACTTGGATCACTTTCGCCTAATTGCACCGTTAATGGATTCCCCGGCATTGATCGTGCCAGCCCATAAACAATAAACGTAATCACACTTAACGTCACTACACCAAGTAAGATACGTCGCAGTAAGTAATTCGCCATCACTTATTCCTGCTGTGGCTTCCACAGGCTGCCAAACCCTGGTGAGTAGTGGTACGGTCCGCGTGGTGAAAAAACATACCCGCGGACATCTTTTGAGAAGCCATAGAAACTATTGCGCCAGTACAACCATGTGTAAGGCTGATCGTCATAAAGAATTTCCTGAATCCGCCCGTACTTTTCCGCTCGCTTGCTCCGGTCAAACTCCTGTCTTCCTTCGGCGTAAAGGCGATCAACTTCTGGATTTGAATAATTACAAAAATTTCTCATCGCTCCAGTCTTCCAAAGATTTTCAGAAGTATCCGGATCCGTTCCCGAACCCCAACCACCAAGGTATGCCTGAAATTTACGATTCAAGGTGAGATCTTGTAATACGGTTGACTCCACCGGCCGGACATTCAGTCGTATACCAATCTGATCGAGATTCTCTTTTAACAAAGTGCATATTGCAATTCGTAATGGCTGTTGATTCACAATGATTGAAAATTCAAAGGGAACTACTCGCCCATCAATCTCTTTATCACGAATACCGTCATTATCTCTATCAATCCAGCCAGCCTCATCCAGCAAGGCCTCTGCTTTATCAAGGTCTTGCTTATAGGGATCAAGTTTTTTCGTTGATGCCATCCATGCCCCTGGATAAAAAATTCCCGCACAAGGATCGTAGAGGCTATAGCAGAGTTCTTCGAGCATCTCATCATGATCAAAGGCGTAACTCATTGCTCTTCGTACACGTCGATCACGAAAAAATATTGTTTCTATATTCCAACCGAAGTGAAAGCTCACCCACTCTGGAGCTGTTGCTTTTGTGTTACGTTCATAAAAATCTGTTCCAATGGTCTGCGTTGTCCATTGTTCAGGTTGCAAGATCATCTCATGAATCTCTCCTTTTTTAAGTGCCAAAAGTGTTGTATTGGGATCCTCGATAATTCGAAAACGCACTTCCTCAAAATATGGTCGCTCGCGAACCTGCTTGCCCTGAATAGACGACCAGTTTTTTCGACGACGTAAGACGATCTGCTGACCTCGTTTCCTCTCAACGATTTCATAAGGCCCACCACAAACTGGTGACTGCTCTAGTTGAACATGCTCAGCAGAGTCTTTTAAAGTCGGATCGGCCTCCCATGTCTTTTCATAAATATGTTTTGGAAGTACTGGAAAATTAATGTTCCATACATTTGTTGCAAGCGCTTCTTTATGAAAAAATACAAGTGTTTGGTCATCGTATGCCTCAACCCAGCGAAGCTGATCGGTACCGCTGCGAACAGCAGGGACCGGCACTTGTGGATCCATAATGACCTTAAACGTAAACGCTATATCGTGAGCTGTGATTGGGTGACCGTCACTCCAGACAAGATCGTCACGAAGAACAACCTTATCAAGCATTCTGTCTGTACTTGTCTGCCACGTCTGAACCGTTTCGCTAGTAGCGAATGGCTCAAGGTCACGACCAAATGAAAACAAACCAAATCCTGTAAGCCCAAGAATATCAAACTCAGCAGACGTGCTAATCATAATTGGGTTTGTGCTGCCGAGGTCACCACCAACATGGCGATCGATACGAGCTGAATAGTCTGCTTCACCATCTTCTGGAAGCCTACCGAGTGCAGAAAGAATTAAATCATTTGACTCCGGCGAGTTATTAGAAACGCCAAGCGCAGTGTCTACTGAACCAAGTACTTTTTCTTTCGACTGTGATTCTCGCAAAAGAACAAGGCCATCACGAACCGGCCTATCAATCCAGTTGGCCTCTTTATCAAGATCAGAAAGTTTCGGCACATCAAAAGGATTCAACGGCTGAAGTTCAGCCACTGGAAGTGGTTCTTTCCTCGCTTCCGCTGATGCTGTCAATTCTGAGGGCGGCGTCTGCTGAACTGACTTAGAACCACCGCAACCAACGCACACAAAACACAGTAGAAGGCAACAATATATCGCTATGGATGTATTGCCTCGCGACACGGAGGATTCACAGCCAACTACTTTTTGCATACGATGTCTCCTTGAAGAACCTTTACCTAAGATTCGTCCTGCCAGAAGTAACGATGCTACGTGGGAAAGCGCGGGTGGGTCAACGTCCACTCAAGTGGATCAACGCTCAGGCAAGTTATGTCCCATTTTCTCACGTTTTGTGGCGAGGTATCGCTCATTGTATTGATTTGGCGGGGGCTGGATGGGTACTTGGTCAACCACTTCAAGATCAAATCCTCCATAGATAAAGGCATCCGTCTTTTTTGGGTTGTTCGTCAAAAGCCGAACT
>DONH01000097.1 GCA_003509235.1 Planctomycetaceae bacterium | reverse complement strand
AAAGCCAGCCATCTTCCAGAAGTTGATGCGTGAGTACTCGCAGTTTTCACAGTCAATTGATGAAAGCATACGTGGACGAGACTATCCCTCCGGAAAGCTTGAAAAGCCTGATCCAGAGCCAAAGCGATGGTCTGCTGATGAAACGATCTACACTCCTTTTCTCAAAGTATTCGCAGAAGAGCAAAAGCTTTTGAACACACTTACCAAACCCAACAAAGCCAATTGATGCGGCCAGACTCAATTTGGATTATTTCGCTACATTTCTGAATAGGCTTTTGGTACAAGAACGTACTTTTGAATTTTACTGACCGTTCCTTTGTACTTTTTTACTTTACTAAGCACTTTCCAGGCAGGATGTTCTCGGAACGATTTCCAAGCCTGAATCCGTGACTCCTCGTTGGGGTACATTGTCAGATAGGTAAGGTTCGGGGTGTACGGACCAATGACGGCTTGCCCAATAAAAATCGGAGTGATTCCACAGTCAAGAAAGATTGGTACCTCACCGTTATTGAACATATCTACCTTAAGTTGCCCCAGTTTTTCATGAGCACTTTCGTATGTTCGTAGTTCATACACACGATTATTGTCTGTGGTGACTCCAGGAGGAACTTTCACTTTAGGCCAACACTGCATAGCAACTAAAAGTTCACTTGATATCCGTTGGTAGCTTTTGTCTCGATTGCCACGTTCGAAAAATGCGGCTGCGTCACCTTGGTACTGCTGATCGGATTGAATTGCTTCACGATCCTGCAATATCGCCAAGGGGTCACTGTGAGGAATGATCACGAATATGGTTTTTTTCCCAGTCTCATCATTCGGAGCATTTGTGAAAGCACCAACGGGTCCAATGCCATGACGCTTGAGAGCAGGGATGAGAGCATGTGCCAAATACTTGTCGACCGAATCTTCGTCGCTGTGCTCATCAAGGATATAGCTCCGGACTTCGTAAAGTTCTGCTTTGATATTCAAGGATGGGCTCAAAAGGTAGGTGCAAAAAGCAACACACAGTAGGACAGTTCGAAAAAAGACAGTTTTCATAATTAGGTACTCTATTTTAATTGAATGAAAAAGTGAATTTAGTATGACGACGGTATCAGTATTACAGAAGTTATGTGAATGAGAGGACAAGGTGCTCACTGTGGCAATCAGAAGCAAACTTTTTAACAATAAGGTGTATTCATTACTGTATTACCTTTCCTTACCTGATCGTCAAATTTTTTGAGTTGCAAGGGAATTGTCCAAGTGCTTAGCTTCAAACGCTTGCCCGAATATCGTGGTTCACAATCAATTAAAAGTTGGATGGATCATATGTTGTCCGATATAATGAATAGAATTAATTTCTCTGTTCAACAACAATATGCAAATCTGATTTGAAAACAAAAAATTAGGAGACTCGCAATGATCTGTCGTTTGCATTTCATCACACTTGGTTTGTGCGTCGCGGTAGTAGCAGTCCCTGCCGTCGCTCAGTCGTGGAAAAATGCTGGTTCAAAAGCTGCCGGGTACTACTCGGAATACCATGGCCACAGTTCACATAGCCATCTTTACAGTGCCCAAAGTCATGTCTCGCATTACAGTAATTACCTTTCCACTGCCAAGACAGTGGATCCGTCTGTTGCTCGCATGGCTCATGATTCTATTGGTAACCATTTAGCTAAGACTCAGCAGCATCTTGGCCAAATGAGGAATCAAGCCACTGTGCACAAAAATGCTGACGCCGTGAAGGCTATTTCAGAGGTAGAGGGTCACGTGCAGAATGCACGGCTGCATCAAGCAGATTTGAATAAAATTACGATCCAAAAACCAATTGAATCAAAGGCTGCAAAGTCAACTGTTGAAAAGATGCAGTTGTCGATAGAAAAAGCAATCCAAGGTCATGGCAAACTGCTCGAAACTCTTGGGATTGAAAAACCAACTACGAATAAAAGTGAGAGTAAGTAGTAGTTGGTCTAGGCTATTCATAAAAATGCAGGGTTGACGTCGCCTCAAAGTGAGTCTTCATTTAGAGGTGACGTTGCTACACAAGAATGCATGCCATACCAATAAGAGCAGTGTCTTATGAAATTACGAATATTATTGTTTGGATGCATGATACTTGTTGCTGGGCCAGTAGTTGGTTTTGGTAAAGAAACGAATGCAATCAAGCCAGTGGCAGTGACTTCGGGTGATCCAGAAATTAGTGTTCAATGCCTTGGATTAAAGGCAAAATCAAGCCCATCAAATTCGGTTCGCGTGTATGTTCACTACAGGATCATAAATAATTCATCGAAGGAAAAGTTTGGCATTTTAGATTTTAAGGCTCACTGTCCATTTCAAAATGAACTAACTGATCTTGAAGGAGGATTTGTGGTGACCAATTTAGGTCCAGAGGAAAATGCAGAATCCGAGAACTTGTGGTATTTTCCTCGAGGATGTTGGGATAAGGTCAAAGAGGTAGAGTTGTGTTGGAAAAAGCTTCCTTTAGATCATCCTCTAAATCCCAAATAAACTAATCCCTTCTGCAGGTGACGATCTACACATGCAGTGAGAGGAACAGGGCGGCAACCTGACTGGAATGCGATGGTTCCCGCAGCTATCACCCTCTTCAGTCGAATTTCGAGTGTGGTACCCTCGAAACGCAGAACTTAATTCATGCTCGTTGTGAACACGAGTTTTCAATCCAAGCACTCTTCGACCGTGGCAGCCAATAGGCCGGATGGGACAAGCGCTCACATTACTTATGCACTGCGTTTAAGCGGCAATTTACGGCGACGATGTGGGCGTCCAAGACGAGTGTGACCCTCGTCATATCGAAGCAGACGGGCAGGGCCGGCTGCATTCTGATTTGTTGTGTGTTTTCCTCCGGTTGTTTGACCTCGCATGAGTGCGGTTAGCTCACGAAACCGAGGGACGTACATTCCAAACTGCAGTAGCGCTACCAACCTGCCAGCTAATACTGGAAGAGTTCCGAGTGGTGCTCGCACGACTGCATGACGAAGAATCTCAACAAAATGAAATACAAGACTTTGTGGCAGTGGTTCTGCGGCAATAGACCGCCAGAAGAGGCGCTCTCCATAGAGACCTGCTTTGAAAGCCGGCTGCGGACGGTGTCGTTCTGCCGCGGCGATAATTTTTGAAGTCGGTTCAAACACAACATGGCCACCTGTTGCCTGTAATGAGACAG
>DONH01000359.1 GCA_003509235.1 Planctomycetaceae bacterium | reverse complement strand
TGATGCTTCAACAAACTGCTTTGCAGAAATATTGACCGCAATATTCAAATGATCATACTCGGGGTACTGCTTGTGCCACTCGTTCATTGTAGAGCAAGATTGATCAAGAATCTGTTCACCAAGCTCTACAATAAGACCTGTTTCCTCGGCTATGGGGATAAACTCTCCAGGACTGACCATACCCCTTTCCGGGTGATTCCACCGCGCTAAAGCCTCAAATCCATACAAACTGCCATCAGACAAATTGACTATGGGCTGGAAGTGAGCTTCAAATTCACCGTTGTTCAATCCGCGCTTAAGGTCTGTCTCTACTGCCACTACATTGATGATACCTTCGCGCATCTTCTTATTGTAAATGAGGCAGCGGTTCTTACCTGTGTTTTTAGCCTTATACATAGCGAGCTTGGCATTGTGCACCAACTGCTCTCTGTCGGCCCCTCCATTGCGAGCTGTATCCAGACCGTAGCTGGCAGAAATTGGAAACTCCACACCATCAATGGAAAAAGGCTCTTCAAACGAGGCACGCACCTCTCGCATCATATCGCGAATCTGATCTTTTCTTTCACAGTCTTCAAACAAGATGACAAATTCGTCCCCGCCAAATCTGGCGACGGTATTGCTAGAACCAACAACCTGCTTGAGCCTGACCCCGACATTCACAAGCAGCTTGTCCCCCATGCTGTGCCCGTAGTGATCATTGATGGCATGGAACCTGTTCAGGTTTATAAAAAGTACGCCAAAGACTTTGCCCTGCCCCTTGGACCGCTCAATAGCGCGCCCAACGCGATCAAGAAACAAAGCCCTGTTGGACAAGCCTGTCAAAGGGTCATGCAGCGAGCTGTGCTTCAACAGCTCTTCCATACGTTTTCTATTGGTGACGTCACGAATACTGGTTCGGACTCCTAATGGACGGCCACTCTCGGAAATGGAGTGCTTGATCATACTCACCCATCGAACACGGGCATCCTTTCTGTTGATTCGGAAATCGATACCACTGTCGTCACCAGAGCTTCCGTCATTCATGTAGTTGTGCCAGATGAACAGATCGTCACCATGAACAATTCGCTCGAAAAAGTTCGGGTCGGATAAGAATACGTCAGGTGGGTAGCCGGAAATCCTTTGACACGACGGCGACACATAAACCGGGTTACCTTCAGGGTCTATCCAACTCTCCCAATCATAGTTATAATCTGCAACCATCCGATACCGCTGCTCGGAATCAATGAGCGCTGCTTGGGAGGATTCGAGAGCATTGATAGTCGATTCAAGTCTTTTGGTAGTCTCTTCAAGAGTCCTCTTGTTCCGATGCAGCTCGGCAAAAGTTCCGACTTTTCCTCTCAGAACGGCCGGCTCAACGGGTTTGAACAAATAGTCCACTGCCCCCAGCTCATATCCACGAAAGACATGACTCTGCTCTTTGCTGATGGCTGTAATGAAAATGATAGGAAGATGCTTGTTGTTTTCTGTACTTCTGAGTTTATCCGCCAGCTCAAAACCGTCCATCCCCGGCATCATGACATCAAGTAATGCCACGGCGAAATCGTACTCACGAGCTCGCTCCAACGCTTCGCTACCAGAAGACGCCATTACAACGTTCAAATCCGATCCGCGAAGAATTCCCTCAATGAGTTTCAAGTTGATTCGCTCATCATCAACTGCAAGTATATCGACACGTTCAGTCATTTATATGCTCTTCCGTTGGGATAGTAATAACAGTTTTCCTTTCAAACAGATGTATCAGATGATTCGATAACCGTATCTTATAATTTTTTATAGAATATCATTATTCACTTGAAGTACACACCAAGTTTGACAAAGCCGTAGAGCAAATATAGACGGCAGTCACGACACAGCAAAGGAGTAAAGCATGTCAGATCAAACCTCCCGCTTTCAGCAGGTCCTGGATGAATGCCATGATTGGCCTTGCCCATATACCTTCAAATTCATAGTCCCACAGCAAAGTCTTTCTCAGGTCGAGAAACTGTTTCCTGAGCACGATATCAAAAAAAGGGAATCCAAAACAGGAAAGTATACAAGTATCACTGTAGAAATTGCTGCGGATTCAAGTGATGTAATTGTCGCCATATACCAAAAAGCCGCTCTGATCCCCGGAGTTATGGCTTTATAGTTGATTAATTTTCATACGACTTCCATCGAAATCCGACTAAAAAAGTCGGATTTCTTCGTTTAACCATCTTTACACCACGACTAGTAGTACTTACAATTCAATGCTACGATGAAAGTTGACAGTTGAAACCCTTTCTATGAATAGGTTATCAACTATATTGATACTATCTTTACCAGGAGAACCTCATGTGGGAATACACCGACAAAGTTAAAGAACACTTTTTGAACCCTCGCAATGCGGGCAAAATTGAAGATGCTGATGGCGTCGGGGAAGTAGGTTCTCTGGCTTGTGGGGATGCCCTGACTCTCTATATCAAGGTGGATGACGGAGTAATAACTGATGCGAAATTCCAGACATTTGGATGTGCCAGTGCCATTGCTTCCAGCTCTGCCCTCACGGAAATGCTGATTGGAAAGCCCGTCGAGGAAGCAGAAAAGCTGACCAACAAGGATATCGCCGAATACCTGGGTGGCTTGCCCCGCGAAAAAATGCATTGCTCTGTCATGGGGCAGGAAGCTCTTGAACAAGCCATCAAAAATATGCGTGGTGAAGCACCGCCTCAAGCTGTGCACTCTCATGAGGGAGAACTGATTTGTGAGTGCTTCGGTATTTTCGATGAAGAAATTCTTCGCGCCATCAAGGAAAACGACCTGAAAACCGTTGAGGACGTTACCAACTTTACCAAGGCCGGCGGTGGATGTGGAAAGTGCATCGACGACTTGGAGCGCCTTCTCAAGGAAGCCAAAGGGGAAGGCGTGTGTGAAACACCGAATGAAGGTGAAACATTTCCTGCTCAGGGAATGACAAACATTCAGCGTATGCACCTCATAGAATCCGTCATTGAAGACGAAATCCGCCCCATTCTCCAGGCT
>DONH01000006.1 GCA_003509235.1 Planctomycetaceae bacterium | reverse complement strand
TAATCTCCATATCATGATCATCAACAACAGTTGCGAGGTGATATAGGCATGATCCATCAGCTCGTTGTATGACGTGGTCCTGTTCCCGTTCCCAGGCAAAAGTTACCTGTCCACGCACTTTGTCATCGATGACAAGATTGCCTTCTCTTGGCATTTTGAGTCGAACGACAGCTCGACGTCCCTCCGCCTCGAACTGAGCCGCAGTTTTCTCATCAAAAGCAGCAAATTTTCGGCTGTATAGAAACGGACGACTGGCGGCCTGCGCCTCCTTGCGTTCTGCATCAAGTTCCTCTGGGGTTGCAAAGTCTCGATAGGCGAAGCCGGTGTCAAGAAGTTGTTTGGCTGCCGTTGCATATCGGTCCGCACGTTGAGACTGAAAATATGGCCCATGGTCGCCTCCAACGCCGGGGCCCTCATCCCAAGTAACCCCAAGCCATTCAAGGCCTTTAAGAATTGGTTCCAGAGCGGTTTCCAGATTACGGATTTCATCGGTGTCATCGATCCGCAAAATGAAGCTACCACCGTGGCGTTGTGCAAACAGCCAATTGAATAATGCGGTACGGACACCGCCGATGTGAAGAAAGCCAGTTGGGCTTGGCGCAAAACGAGTTCGTACTGTCACGGGTTACCTCCAACGTCACTATCGGGAAACGAGGGCGTTTCGTCAAAGGGCCGTTAAGCAGCCCGCCCGTTCCTCGCGAGTTTGCGAAGTCGACGGCGTTCAGACTTTGATAGACGGCGTTGTAGGGGAGCTTCGTCATCACCAGTGTCGAGGTCACGATCGATTGCATCATTGTCAGGTGCCGGGTTTTGGCCGGTAGTGGTGTGATTTGGAACCTCTTCGAAGTCAATGGGTGTCGTTGCCATCGGCCGTGCATGATCTGTGGAGGATGCTGTAGCCGAGGTGACGGATTGAGTTTTTCTCTTGAGAGCCGGAGTCTTCCTCTGTTCGCAAAGGCCATCTATCTCTCGGAGGCTACTGCGAACGGCCAGTATCATTGCAAACAAGATACAGCTACTACCAGCGAGCCATGTTGCGTTTGCCAGAAGAAGAAGGCGAGGATCGTTTACAGAAAACCAGACGCAGGCTGTTGAAGCACACCATAAAAGAAGTCCAGGAGTCAGTGCCATCAAGGAGGCGAGCCGTTCACGAAGCCTAAAGAACGTTGCGAAAACTGTAATGCTAATAAAAAAAGAGCCAAGTGAGACCCACCAACCGAGGCCCTGCGGTCCAAAAGGCGTATTTGTCATCTGAAGCAATGCTGCTGCAAGTGCTGGCCCAATCGGTAGTGTTGTTGCCAATGAAGTACAGATCCAAATGATTGCCAGAGTTCCCCATAGCCGAAAGCCAGGGTTGGATATGTCGTTACGATTTCGATGAATGGATCGAAGGATCAAGGCTGTTCCGGTCGCAAGCAAAAGAAATGTCTGCGTGAGCCATCCTGCCAGATTTGCTTGTCCCTGAAGCCCAAATCCTCCCTTCAGGATATCAACACTTAGGCTGTATTCGCCGCCATCTGGCACGAATTCATAGCTCACAAATTCACGGCCCAAGCAAGGAACAAGAGCAAGTGAGAGTGCGCATAGTTGGATTGCCGCAACGCCGAATAGAGAGACTACTCGAGTTGGGACAAGGGAAGCCAAGTGCCTGTAAAGGGGCGGAAGCGTCTCCGATTTGCCGGAACTAGTATTCCCACTCCCCTGATATGGTGCTGTCTTGACGGCTGAGGCTGGGGCGATCGGTCGCTTTGGCTGGCTGCGACCGAATAGTCGGGTCACGGACGGTCTCCTTACGAAAATAGATTGTGATACATCACAAACCCTTTGATTGTCTGTCGGTTTTCCGGAACCGTTTACTGAGATTTTGTGGTTTCAACGCAGGTCTCTACGCGATCGGCTTTTTCTGCCTGATCGTTAGAGTTCCAAAGTGGTGGCAGTTCCGCGAAGCGTTTGCCCGTTCGGAACAACTTAGGTACGATCTTCCCTGTAAAAGGTCACCTTCGACTTGGTTTTTTAACCCATTCACTTGTTTTTGCGGAGACGTACATCCATGGCTTACACGCTTCCCCCACTCCCCTACTCCTTTGACGCACTCGAGCCTCATATTGATGCTCGCACAATGGAAATTCACCATGACAAACATCATGCTGCCTATGTGGCAAACGTGAATAAAGCTCTTGATGGTAATCCATTAGCGGAACTGCCAATAGAAAAACTCATCAGTGACCTAGAACAAGTACCAGAAGCAATTCGTACTGCTGTACGCAATAATGGCGGTGGACATGCAAATCATTCACTTTTCTGGGAATCATTGGGAGGCGGTAAAGGTGGTGAACCGTCGGGAGAACTCGGTCAGGCAATTTCCTCGGTGTTCGGCAGTTTCGCAAATCTCCAAGAATCGTTTACCAAAGCAGCAATGACACGTTTCGGTAGCGGGTGGGCCTGGTTGTCTGTTGATCCTCAAGGCAAACTCCTTGTAGAGAGCACGGCAAATCAGGACAGTCCGGTCATGCATGGCAATATTCCCCTTGTTGGAGTCGATGTGTGGGAGCATGCCTACTATCTTCTGTACCAGAATCGACGAGCCGACTATGTGAAGGCATTTTTTGACGTCGTGGATTGGGATGTTGTCGGGAATCGTTTCGTGGCAACCAAGGCATAGCCCATTCCCCCAGAGCCTCCTGTTTTGAATTAATTATCTGCTGTGTCACGATCTCAACGTGATACAGCAGTTTTTTTTTGATGACGGTAATTCAGATAAAGGATGACGTTGACAGCTAGCCGATACAAAACGTATTCCCTGCCTAATCCGATATTGTAGCCATGCTGTTTGGGAGAAACGTCCATGCATCTGATCACCCGGATCAACCATTGCCGTTGGAGTGCCGTAGTAGGCACAGTTGTGTTGTCATGCTTACTCGTACTCATTGCCTGCGGCAGTGGTTGTAAGAGCGGGGCATCAATGGGTCCGTCGTGGGGATCACTCGGTATGAGTGGGCCTGATCCTGCAACGCTTGCTGAGGCACCAACGTTTGAGAGAGATACAACAAAGCCATCAGCAACCGCGCAGCCCTATCCAACAACATCGACACCTGATAGCTACGCGTTGCAGCCGAGCGAGCAGGCTCTTCCTGGCGACCAGGCACTGCCTGCCATGGTTGCTACAACATCTCCACCCCCACAATCTCCTGTGACATATGGGGCAGCCCCTCCGGCTGATCAGCCAACGACACCAGCCCCAAGTGCGGTTGCATCGGCATCACCGCAACCACAGGTGGGTCCATATCAAGCGGTGCCAGCAGCGGTACCAGTTGCAGCTGGCTCACTAGCAAGTGCCCCTCAGGCATCTGACACAACAAGCCGGTTTAACTCTGCCGCCGCGAGCACATCAACTCCACCGATGGCGGGTAGTGCGGCAAGTGGACGTTTTTCAAGTTTGGGAGATCAGCGGGTCGCTGGTCTTCAGCCGTCTGCCAGTATTGCTGGGAGCCGATTTAGTAGTCCGCCGGCAGTCGGTTCTCCAGTGAGTCCTGCATTTTCGCAGACCGCTTCTGGTGAACCTTCTTCGGGAAGCAGGTTTTCAGAA
>DONH01000004.1 GCA_003509235.1 Planctomycetaceae bacterium | reverse complement strand
GGCTGCGTTGGTGAAACAAGAAAAGCTCTCTTTATTTGCTATCGCGTGATCGACAATGACCCGGATTGCGACGAAGCAATCTTTGCTGCTGCTCATTATATGCGGAAGCTGGGTTACGCACCCAAGCCCGTCATCGGCATGATGCGTCGAGCCGCCTCCTTGGCACCTGATAACTGTACCTACAGGCGATCACTCGCGGCTGCACTTACTATGAGTGGAGATATTGAAGGCGCTTATTCCCTCTTCACGTCACTCTCATCAAAAGAGGTTTGCTGTAAAAGCTGCCTCCAATTAATGATGGAAGTTTTTGAAAAATCTGGTGACTGGGAAAGACTTCATGACTGCCAAAAAAGATTACTTGAGATAGATAGCACTGCCCACTAAAAGGTGATACAAGTGAATATGATCACACTGCTTTTCACGCACCTGGTTGCCGGAATATTTATATCTGCAGCAGTCGCATTGGGAATGGCTGTACTTCCCGCAATACTCTGGTTCGTACAACGCATCAGAATGTAGCAGGGAGTGAAGCGACAGCCTTCATTCTGCGCATGAATGCCACTTATTCCGCACTACGTCAGATTCTTTTGACTGATGCCTTCTCATATTCCAAGCACAAATTGCACGCTAGCAAAATAATCGTCGTGAATAATCTTTTCAATCTGATTATGCGCCTAGAATCTCATGTTCAGAAAAACTCATTACCATTGCGTCATGCAAAAGAAATCCTCAACTCTCAGCAGACCTGAAATTGATCGCATCATTATGATGGCGTGGGAAGACAGGACCAGCTTCGATGCTATCAAGGAACAGTTTGGTATTTTGCCCGGTGAAGTCATAAAATTGATGCGTCACGAGCTCAAACCAAGCTCGTTTAAATTATGGCGCCGCCGTACGCATGGCCGCATCACCAAGCATGAAGCCAAATTCATGGACACATCATCCGGTGGTGAGGCCCGTCGGTTCCGTTCGAAATCGCAACGAGGCTAGCTGCCGACCTTCTGCACGACAACAAGCGATCCCACTTGCCTCTTTGATTCACTCTCGTGTAATGCTGAGCTGATCGCGAAGCTGCCTTTTCAGTTCTTGCACAACATCCGGATTGGCTTCTGCAACATTTTCAGCTTCTCCATGGTTGGCGTGATCATATAGTTCGACATGCCCGTTCACATGATTGATCAGCCGATACCGTTCGGTTCGAATGGTCTGCCCCTTTCCTGAATATGCGATCGCTGCATGCCCGATTTCCTTTGGTGACTCAAAGAGCGTTACTAAGGATCTTCCTTGAACAAACCCCGGCACCGGAACACCTGCAAGTTCGCATAATGTCGGAAAGACATCGAGCGTTTCCACTACTGCATCAGTTGCCTGGCCGGGCATCTTCATCCCAGGCTTTGAAATGATTAAGGGTGACCGCAGCGACTCCTCGAAAAGAGTATGTTTCCCCCATACTGCATGCTCACCAAGATGCCACCCATGATCACCCCACAACACGACGACAGTATTGCTCTGAGCACCACTTGCCTTCAGTGCTTTCATAATTTTGCCAACAGAAGCGTCTGCGTAGCTCACACAGGCTGCATAATGCTTTCTCACGTCAGTTGCAAAATCAGAATCACTGGAAGGGCTTCGTCCCCAACGGTTGTATTTCATGAATTCACCAGACCCATGCCATGTCGTTTTCCAATGAGGTTTTTCTGGGTGGGGAATTGGTGGCAGTATCTCATTGTCATACAACTTGAGATACTTTGCAGGGGCACCAAAAGGCAGGTGTGGACGAAGGATTCCAATTGCGAGAAAGAATGGTTTATCTGCAGCTACAAGTTCAGAAAGTTGGCGGATGCCTTCGCTAACTGAGATACCATCTGGATATATTGAGTCTGGTCCATCAACAGACTGAAAAACATCCATTTCTTTGGCATTGCCTCTGATCTCACCATTGGCCAGTCCGTGCATCCACCCACGAGGATGCTGCCAGTCTCCAGCCGGCAGAAGACAACAATCCCATGACTCTGGCATTTCTAGTTCGTTTGAATCATTCCAGTCTTTACCCCCAAGTCCTCCCGGGTGATGAGACACTTTCCCAACAGAAACTGTTGTGTACCCGTGGCTTCGAAACCATGCAGGCATTGAAGCCGGAACATCCTCCGGATGATCGTGCAATTTCGCCGCGCGCTGAAATAATGCATTATTACTAGCCCCACCATATCGCCCGGTTAGCAGCGTATACCGAGAGGCACCACACGTAGGAGCTTGCACGTAATGACTACGAAAGACTCGGCCCTGAGAGGCGAGCGTGTCTATGTGTGGCGACTTGATGTAATCAGCACCAAAACACCTGAGTTCAGGCCGCAAATCATCCACACAAATCAAAAGAACATTGGGTGCAGAAGCAATGCTCTCGATGCCGCAAAGGAATGGTATGAACAGCAAAAAATAAATCACCCGCATGACATACTTCATTTCGTACTGACTCCTGAAAGAATGAATCTCTATAAGCATCGCACTGAAACTCTTTTAGCGAGGATGTTCTCTCTGCTAGAAAACCTAAAAGAACTACTAAGTACCGTCGCATTCAAACTGACTAGCAGGATCTTCATCAAATAACTTCCTGTCCAATTCTATGTCCTGAGGGAATATCTCTTATGAAGCCGGCGCCATTACTTTGGCAAGTCATTGTGCCGTCTTGAAATAGGTGAACCGCCGTAGTTGTGGCTGCAATACCACCGTGAGTAAAACAATTGCTGTGCCGCCATAAAAAAGTGGTGTCAGGTCCTCATATTCCCGAAACAAAACCGCAGCCAGCAGAATTGCATACACCGGCTCTAAGTTAAGTATAAGAAGCGTGCTGAATGCACTCACATACTTGAGTGATCGAATCCACATCACGAAAGGGAGTAACGTGCATGCTACGGCCAACACAACAAGCCATATGGTATCCATCTGAGTTGGTATTGTGAAACCACTAAAGACGGCCGGCACACAGAGCACAACAGCACCGGCAGTCATTTCGAGACACGTGATGGCAAATGGATTACCGTTGGATGCAAACCGTTTATTCAGGGTGGTAAAAATAGCACTCAACAATGCGGCTGCAACGCCAGCGGCTATACCAAGCCGCATGTCGAGTGGCACTCCTCCTACAATGAGTACAACACCAGGTACTGCAAGTACACCAAGCAGAAGCTCCAGACGATCGTGTGGTCTCCGCATAACAATTGGCTCAATGATTGCTGCAAATATGGATCCTAATCCAAGGCACGCCACTGCAACCGATGCATTTGATATCTTGATAGATGTATAAAATGCCACCCAGTGCGATGCAACGATCAACCCTATTGCCAAAAATGTAAAAATAGAGCGTCGTGACATACCGGCTACGCCGACCCACGTCCTACGTACCGCAAGCAAAACGACTGTGACGAGAGTCATTCTCCAGCACACGAGCTGTACCGCCGGAAGAGAAATGAGCCGTCCTAGAATCGCAGTAAAGCCCCAGAGGATCACGCAGGTGTGAAGTTGGAGATAAGCCTGACGTTCCTCGGCAATGATTTTTTTCACGTATTTCCCAGCGCGCAGTCTTCATACGGGCACAAACCCACCGCGTCCTACGAAGGCATCCATACATGCAACCCGGAAATCATAGTACCACCTATGCCCTCACTGGTTGTAGCGTATGATCTAGTCAGGGTACAAAGGGGCCGGGCTCCTTTACGAGGCGTAGTCTTCGTGCGGTCGAACTGCTTCCTGTAAGCGTAAGTTGTACCGAAGTATTTCTAATACCGTTGAGGGGTCCATGCCCGTGCTGCTTAATCAACGCCCATTCATTCTCGCCGGATTCCTCTTCTTTCAATTCTCCTGTGTCCTTGCACAAGGCACCAGAGAGGACTACCAAAGAGCAGAAGAAATACGGACTACTTTTCCTGATGCCTTAAATTCCTCGAGTTTCAAATATCAATGGTGTGATCGTGGCCTAATGTTTGAGCACACCGTAGCAGGTCAAAAAAAATACAGCCGTATAGATGGTACATCTGCTGAAACCATGACAATAAAAGAGGCGAAAAAAAAAGGCCGACTAGAAACCTTTTTCCAACTCCCTCCTCTATGCAGTTGGTCAAAAAGTGGCGGACAACAGATCCCTGTTATGCTCACATTCCAAAACACCTTTGATCGTCCGGTCCGTGTTTTCTGGGTGCAGCATGACGGAAAACTCAAACACTATGGGAGTATCGCTGCTGGCAAACATCGTTCTTTTTCTACCTTCGATGCCCATCAGTGGGTGGTTGACTTTAGCCCGGACAAACTTGCCGGGATTTTCAGTGCTTCGGCCTGGGACTGCACAGCAACGATTGGCACCAACTCTCAGCAGCGTGCCATGAAGGGATTCCAAAAAAACCTCAAGATCAATGGACACAATAAAGACAATCTCAAAGCCGAATTGTTCAGAAGAGACAATAACGTCTGGCTGCGCAGCACAGAACAGGGCCACCAGGTAACGACTGATGGGCATCAGGATGACCCCTTCTTGAACAGATTTCACTACGCACCAAACGGAGAATATGCGATTGGTTTTCAGGAGACCCGAGTCACCGGTCGTCAAATTCCCTTGCTCGCGTCAGCACCGCACGACCAACTTCAGCCAACGATGAAGTGGATAGAATACGCGAAGGCTGGGGACACAGTTCCGCAACGTCGACCAAGACTTTTTAACCTCATTGAACAGCGTGTTTTGCCTTGCGATGATAGCACTTTTCTGGACTCGTGGAACGTTCGTTTTCTACGATGGTCACCAGATAGTGCACGGGCATACGTCTTGTTTAATCAACGAGGCCACCAGCAATTATCACTTCGATCAATTGAGGCACAAACAGGCCTCCTTCGAGACATCGTCAACGAGACATCAGAGACGTTCATCGACTACTCACAAAAAACAATGATTCGTTGGCTTGACCAGTCAAATGAATTGGTTTGGGCCAGTGAACGAGACGGCTGGAACCATCTTTATCGATTTGATGCTGTCACTGGGAATCAAATCAATCAGATCACCAAGGGGGAGTGGGTTGTTCGAAGAATCGAACATGTGGATGAAGATCGTAGAGTAATCTGGTTTGCAGCTATGGGAATCTACCCAGACCAAGACCCTTATCATGTCCACCTGGCTCGAATAAATTTTGACGGAACTGGCCTTATTATCCTTACTGACGGAGATGGCACACACCAGTGGGAATTCAATGCAGATCGATCGCTCTTTGTTGACCGGTGGTCACGTGTTGACCTTCCGGAGATTGCACAGCTACGAGCAGCCAAAGATGGAACTGTCGTAGCAGACTTATTCACCCACGATATTTCGGAAGCGAGTCGCCAAAATTTTACCTTGCCAATCCGGTTCTCAAGTGTTGGCCGTGATAATCAAACCATGATTTATGGAACCTTGATACTTCCCTCAAATTTTAATCCAGAAAAATCATACCCCGTTATTGAACATATCTATGCTGGCCCACACGACTTCCATGTACGAAAACAATTCGGAGGCCATATTCCTCAAAGACGACTTGCTGAACTTGGTTTTGTCGTCGCCCAAATTGACGGCATGGGAACCAACTGGCGTTCAAAAAAGTTTCACGATGTGTGCTGGAAGAATCTTTCGGACGCCGGGCTACCCGATCGCATTGCCTGGCTAAAGGCTGCCGCGAAACAATACTCATGGATTGATTTATCTCGTGTTGGTATTTACGGTGGGAGTGCTGGGGGGCAAAACGCCCTCGCCGCCATGCTGCACCACGGCGAGTTCTATAAAGCGGCTGCGAGTGACTGCGGATGCCACGACAACCGAATGGATAAAATCTGGTGGAATGAGGCATGGATGGGGAAAATTGGGCCTCACTACAAGCAAAACTCGAACGTCACTCACGCGAGCAAACTTCGTGGCAGCCTTTTCCTGACAGTTGGAGAACTCGACACAAACGTCGACCCTGCATCAACACTTCAAGTGGTTGATGCCTTAATCCAAAACAAGAAGGATTTTGAATTTGTTCTCGTGCCCAACGGCAAGCATGGAGTTGGTGAAAGTGACTATCTGTTTCGCCGTCGCCAGGATTTTTTCGTCCGATCACTCCTCGATGTCGAGCCCCGTAGGTGAGACTATGACGACGAACTCGTTTTGAGCAACCTCAGACCGTATCCTCGTCGCCCTGTACCATTCCTCAATTGAATGACTGTTACTGAATCAACTAGAGAGACTATTATGTATTACTCGCGATTTTTCCTACTCTGCATTTTTCTTTCCGCCGCACCAACTATTACAAGTGGAGATGAACTGCCTGCAACCCACTCACCTCAGAAGTGGATTCCAATATTCAATGGAAAAAATCTTTCTGGCTGGACAGTAAAAATCACAGGACATCCTCTTGGAGAAAACTTTGCTGACACCTTCCGCGTCGAGGAGGGTGTCCTGAAGGTTTCTTATGATGACTACCAACAATTTGACAATCAGTACGGTCACCTTTACACCGACATTCCGTACGCAAAGTATCGCCTCCGCATGGAATATCGATTCACCGGAAAGATGATGCCAGATGCTCCAAAGTATGTGAATCTTAACAGTGGTATTATGATTCATTCGCAATCGCCGCAGAGCTTAGATCTCCACCAGCACTTCCCGGTAAGCTTGGAATTCCAATTTCTTGCTGATGAAGGAAACGGTAGGCGAGCGACGGGCAACGTCTGCACCCCGGGAACGAATCTAGAAATTGACGGAAAACTGATCACGCAGCATATCGTGAAATCATCGGCGCCTACCTTCCCCGCCCAGGAATGGGTCGCCATTGAGATTGAGGTACAAGGAAATGAGTACGTGATCCACCGTGTGAATGGCAAGGAGGTCTTGCGGTATGAGCATCCACAAATCGATCCTGAGGGGCGAGTAGAATCAGCTGACAAACTTTTACAGGCCGGAGCATCGACCCAACTCAGTTTTGGATTCATTGCCTTACAGGCAGAGGGACAACCCGTCTGGTTCAAAAATATCGAATTACAGCCACTCGAATAGTTTTTAGCCTGACTTTTTCATAACAAACTCCTGTCGTCCGACATCGACAAGTAAAATCTTCTACGAAAGAAGATAAACTGAGGGCTCACAGCCATCCCTCACTCTCTCCATGAAACTTCAGAACTGTCTTTCATAATTTCCACCATCATGAGTTCAATGAACGCTGAAAGTTCCTCTTCGTTATCATCTTCCCGCACAGTTTCAAGCCAACTAGACCGGCCTGAAACCGCCAGTAATGCACTCATTCGGCAAACGTACCCTAGCCTTGCTTTATCAACTTCAAACCAAGCTCTTCTCGCACATGCTGAAGCTATTCTCAGGCAAGCAAATATCAGCAGTAATGAACGCCACTTGCGACTTGAGATTATTCGAGCAGTCATGACCGGCACGGTGATTAGGCCATCAGATGACTCACCGGAAATGCGTAACCCTGCCTATTGGGTTCTTGAAAACGACTGCTTTGTTGTTGCCCCCGGGATTCAACCAGTTGAAGCAATCGAGGACCTCTGGGTTCTCCACGGTGCCGATGGGACTCCCGTTCCTCGCATCCGTTGCCTGAAATACACCACGTTGATCCTGATACAAGGCTTCATCCAATATTTTCGCACAGCAGAGAACGCCGATGGCATCGATGCCATGAATGGCTTTCTGGGGCG
>DONH01000026.1 GCA_003509235.1 Planctomycetaceae bacterium | reverse complement strand
AGAGGCTTGCTGACTCCAAAAGAGGTCCGAAGCCTAGCTCTTGCTGAACTTTCACTATGTGCCACAAGTACCGTTTGGGATGTTGGGGCTGGAAGCGGATCCTTGGCTATTGAAGCCGCGAGGCTTGCACCGAATGGGTTTGTCTATGCCATTGAAATGGATGTCGATGACCATCAGTTGATAGAGGAAAATGCCGTGAGATTCGGTGTGAACAATCTACAAGCGATTTTGGGTCAAGCGCCAAATGCATGGAGTGACCTTTCAGACCCAGACAGTATCTATGTCGGGGGAAGTGGTCGTGCGGTTACTTTACTCGTCGAACAGGCGTGGGAGCGTTTAAAGCCAGGAGGTCGTTTAGTTACAAGTTGTAACAGTATCGAAAACCTTGCTGCGGTTCATGCTTTGCTGAGAAGCCGGTCAGATGACGCGGGGTATTGGATGGTCAATATTGCCCGCGGTATAGAGCAAATGGATCGTATTCGATTCGAGGCAATTAATCCGAACTTTCTTATGGCGGCGACGAAGGCGGGGTAGTGTGTGACCGACCAACTTCCTGAGCCACTTGATGTCATCGCTGTCGGTGCACACCCTGATGACGTCGAAATTGGTTGTGGAGGCACTCTTGCAAAATTAGTATCCCAAGGCCTTCGAGTAGGTATCGTTGATATCACTGACGGCGAGCCAACACCACGATCGAGTGGTCCGGAAGAGCGACTTGCTGAAGCAACGAAAGCGGCCAGTGTGCTCGGTGTTGTGCTTCGCGAACAGCTTGGTTTTCCCAATCGAAAGTTGTTTGACTGCTTTGAAGTTCGAGTAGCCCTAGCAAAAATTTTTCGTCGGCATCGCCCGCGATTGGTTCTTGGGATTGGTGATAAAACACCTATGGCTTCACCTGACCATGCCCAGGCTATGGCAATAACTGAGGCAGCCATTTTCTACTCTCGATTAACAAAATGGGATGATGTCTTCGATCATCTGCCTGTACATACGGTTTCGAATCTTCTGTCCTATTTCCTGTTTTCTGGAGTTGCTGATCTTCCAGCAGGCCATTGGCCTATCATCGTTAATATTGAGGGTCACGTAGAGCAGAAATTGAAAGCGGTTCGCTGCTACGATTCCCAATTCCCTCCTGAGAAAGCAAATGTTTTTACGCGGTTGGAAGCGTTTTCGAAAACAGTGGGGTTCCTTGGTGGCTGTGACGAGGGAGAGATGCTTGCCGGAAGTCGTATTCCCTGCACATCAGACCTCATGGGTCTATTGTAAAAGAGTCCGCATTTAAGCAATTACATCAATCCCATAACGTCAAACGTCAACAAGAACAAACACATGAGTAACTCTGAGCAAACAGATGCCAAACCTTGGATGCGATGGGTTCTCTATGCAGCTGGCATCTATAACATCGTGTGGGGTGGGGTTGCCATCCTTTTTCCACTTTGGATATTTCAGGCTACGGGTATGGAGCCGCCTCACTACCCGGAGTTTTGGCAATGTATCGGTATGATTGTTGGTGTTTATGGCATCGGGTATCTAATTGCGGCCTCTGATCCGATTCACCACTGGCCCATTGTATTTGTGGGGTTTCTTGGGAAGGTGCTTGGTCCAATAGGGTTTGCTGAGGCGGTCTGGTCTGAAAGGCTTCCTCTCGCATTTGGTTTGAATATCGTGACAAATGATCTGATTTGGTGGCTTCCATTTTCTCTTATCCTCCTTACTGCTTGGAAAGCTCGTGGCCACTGCCAAAACTAGTCAATCTTCGAGGGAGCATGACGTTGTTGTTGTTGGGGCTGGAATTGCCGGCCTCATGGCATCAAGTCATCTTTCAAAAGCCGGGTACCGGGTATCCGTTTTAGAAAAAGCTCGTGGAGTTGGTGGCCGAATGGCAACCCGCAGGATTGGTGAGGCGGTCTGTGATCACGGCGCGCAATATTTTTCTGTTAAGGGAAAATCTTTTGGGAGGGTTGTCTCAGAAGCACAAGATTCTCTTGCTGTCATGCCCTGGTGTGATCTGTTTCCGCATTCAAAAACAGCCGAAGGTCCAATTGTAGAACTACTTGATGAAATGGGGCATGCTCGTTGGAGAGGTACTCATGGCATGACGAGCCTTCCAAAGTATCTAGCAAAGCAACTACCCGAGCCAGTGCAGACAGAGGTTCGTGTTCGTTCCTTGGGTGTTCAAGATAATGCAGTCCATCTGTCCTGTGAAAACAATCAAACGGTTGTGGCCCGTGCCGCTGTACTCACCGCCCCTGTTCCTCAAGCAGTGGAGATATTTCAGGCTGGTGGATTGTGGCCCCCCGCTGTCGATTCGGAGGTGTGGGGTGTGCTTTCATCAGTAGAATATTCTCCCTGTTTCTCTCTTATGCTTTGGTTAGCGAAGCCAAGTCTGCTTCCTGACCCTGGTGGTCTTGAAGTCAGTTCCGGCCCGGTTGCCTGGATTGCTGATAACTATAAAAAAGGAATTTCTCCTGCCCCGAGCCTCACGGTTCAAGCTACCGCGGAATTTAGTAGAGAACATTTTGATACTGAACCAAGTCAGGTGGAAGATAAACTCATAGAAGCAGTAAATTCTTGGATTGATGGGAAAGCGTTAGATGAGGTTCAGGCGACGTCGCTTCAGCGATGGAAATATGCCTTTCCTGTGTCGCCGCTCAAAGCCCCAATGATTGCAGTGCAGAACAAGCCACCAGTCGTTTGTTGTGGCGATGCCTTTGGTGGCGGTCGAGTTGAGTCTGCAGCGTCAAGTGGCCTTGCTGCTGCCCGTTGGGTGCAGCGGCTTTTGGGCTAAGGTTCTTCAGCTATGGAAGACGCAATGCCTCTTTAGAATATGGGGCAATAGAGTTCCAGACAGGATCAGATGAACTGGTCATGACGACACATCAGCATTTGCGCGGGTATGCTGTAAGAGAGTTGAATTGTGGAACTCCTTGAGTCGAATGGAACCGCCCTCGCTTCAACCCTTCGAGAAAAAACTACCCTCAAAACTTGGAGACGAATTATGGCTTCAGTTACGGCCACGAGACTTTCTGAAGTTGAATCATTCCTGTCAGCAGGACTCATCCCTGGTGTTGTTGGTGGTGAAGACTGGTCCGGCTCGGGAGATGACACATTCCAGTCGTGTGATCCCGGCAATGGTGATGTGCTTGCCGAAATACATGCCTACACTGCAGCTGATGTCAATCGAAGTGTTGACAAGGCAAACGAGGCATTCAAAAAAACAGGTTGGTCGACAATGGCTCCGAATGACCGTGGCGTGCGGCTTCATCGGTTTGCAGACTTGGTAGAGCAACAAAAACAGGTTGTAGCCCAAATCGAGGCAATTGATGCGGGCAAATTGCCGGCGCATGCTCTGGGAGACGTTGAAAACTTTGTTGAATCAATTCGTTTTTTTGCAGACATGGCGCAGGATGTTCAGCGACGCAACCAGCTTGCTGTCGCTGGACATGAAGCGTGGACGCTCCGAAGTCCATGGGGTGCCTGCGGATTTATTTTCCCATGGAACTTTCCAATTCTTCTTATGGGTTGGGGCATAGCGCCCGCTCTGGCAGCTGGAAATACGGTTGTCGTTAAGCCTGCTGAAGACACCCCCCTTTCATCGATTTATGTCGCTCGTTTAGCTCGTGAGAGCGGCATGCCTGATGGTGTTGTTAATGTTGTTCCAGGTCTTGGGAGTGAAGCCGGAGCAGCTTTGTCTGCCAACCCAGGCATTCAGCGGATGTCCTTCACAGGCTCCCCTGAAGTAGGCAGGTTGGTTGGTGAGTCTTGTGGCCGAAATCTTGTTCCAGTCAAACTCGAGCTTGGTGGTAAGGGGGCTGCGGTAGTCTTTGGAGATGTTGATGTACAGGCAACTGCAAAAAAACTTGTGGGAGCAATTACGTTTCACACTGGGCAGGTTTGTTGTGATGCAACCAGATGGTTGATTCACCAATCAATATACGATGATTTCGTGGATGCCTGCAGGCAGGAAATGCAGGATGTCAATGTTGGCTATCAGCTCGATGGCACGACAACCATGGGCCCTGTTGTGAATTCGAAACAAAGAGACAGAGTGTTGAGTTATCTCAAAAAAGGTGTTGCTCAAGGCGCTGATGTTGTGGTTCCTGGTGGGCCAGCTGAAGTAGCTGGACGGAATGGCTTTTATGTGAAGCCATGTTTATTAAGCGGTTCACTTGGTAACGTAGCGGCACGGGAAGAGATTTTTGGCCCTGTTGCATTTATGACGACATTCGACGAAGAGTCGGAGGCTATTACGCTTGCCAACGATACAGATTACGGTCTCGCAAATAGTGTTTGGACGTCTGATTTGGGTCGAGCAGCGAGGGTTGCTGAGTCGATGGTCGCCGGGAATAGTTGGATTAATTCCCACAATGTTTTTGCTAAAGGGGTGCCGTACGGCGGAATTCACAAGAGTGGCATGGGCGGAGGCGTCAATTCGATAGAAACACTTTTTGATTATTGGCGCAGTCAGTCAATTGTGCGTCCGCTGTAAGGGGAGCCGAAAACAAGCCCCTAGTGCAATATTTTTATATTCTCTGGATGTGACGAGTGGAAAACGTTGATTGTATCGTCGTTGGAGCTGGGCTGTCTGGACTCGCTTGCGCACAAACGATTCTTCAGGCTTCAAAGTCCGTGCTCGTCTTTGAGTCATCTGATACTCCAGGTGGACGGGTTGCCACGGATACCATCGAGGGGTTTCAGGTTGATCGTGGCTTTCAGGTGTATTTGGACTCTTATGCGGAAGGCCAACATTTTCTCGATTATGCATCGCTTAACTTCGGGGCCTTTGAACCCGGAGCACTTGTTGTACGTAGTGGCAGGTTGTTTCCGGTAAGCGATCCGTGGAGACGGCCTTTTGC
>DONH01000187.1 GCA_003509235.1 Planctomycetaceae bacterium | reverse complement strand
GCTGATGATGGTCTACCTGGCAGGGAGGGCGGTTTCTTCATCTGTGCAAGCTGGTTAGTTGATTCATTTTATAAAGCAGAGCGCCGCGATGAAGCGGAGTCTTTATTTGAATCAATGATTGAACTCGCCGGGCCAGAAGGATTATTACCGGAACAGTATGATCCACTATTACGAAGAACTCTTGGCAATCATCCACAGGCCTATTCCCATATTGGGCTTATTGAGAACGCTTTAACACTTTCATCAAATTAGCCTCCCTGCAAGTTTTGTGCGCTCGGTTGCGCGGTGGGGACAGAACTCCCTTCTGCAGCACTTCGATCACGTTCCACAACTGCATCAGGAAGGTGATAGAAGCCAATGGCAAGAATCAAATACGTTGCCAAAAGCATGAGGCCCTCAATCCATGTTGCCTTCCCGGCATTAATAATCTCTCGGGCGATAATAATTGTTAATACGATTGAGACAACTTCAAACATCGAAAAAGACAGGTTCATTGATTCACCAACAAACAGTCCTGTGAACACGAGCAGCGGTGCCACAAAAAGCACCATCTGTATTGTTGACCCAACTGTTGCCGCCATGACAAGTTCTTGCTTCCCCTGACGTGCAAACCGAATTGCGGTCAGCACTTCTCCAATACCTCCCACACCACCTAGAAGAACAATCCCACTGAAAGTGTCCGAAAATCCTAGTGTCCGTGTCGCTGGAATCAGTGACACGGTGACTGCTTCACTAACACCTGCCAAAGCTATTCCGCTGAGCCCGAGAACCGCAAGACTTCTTCCCACTGTATATGCTTCTTTCGTACCCCATGTTTGTTTCGAGATATCTTGCGCTATGCGACGACCATCAAAAATATTAATCATTACATTTCCGACATAAATCGCCAGAAGAATAAATGACAGCTCAAGAGAGAGATCTCTGGTCCCCTGAGGCGTTCCTATACGAAAAACTGCGGGGACAATAAAACAAAAACCACACATGAAAAGCATTAAGCCAGACGATCGAAACTGCCACCTGTCGAATGAATGAACTCCGTATTTCAGTCCTCCTACGATAAGAGCGCAGCCTAACCCTACGAGCAAATTAACCATTATTGAACCAGTCAAAGATGCTTTTACAACTCGACCGAGTCCATTCCGTAATGCCACGATACCAATAATTAATTCAGGAGCATTGCTTAGGGTTGAGTTGAGAAGACCACCAACAACTGAGCCAAGGCGAGCTGAGAGCCGTTCGGTTGCAATCCCCATGACTTCAACCAAAGGTACAATCGCAAAAAGTGATACCAAAAAAACAACTCGTGAATCTGCCTCAATTGCATGAAGCACGAAAGATAACGGGATTAAGATGAGCAAAAGTCGCTGGTTCATGGCACTGAGTATATCCCCCAAAAACATTCTGAATATTGTTGTTTTATCAACACAATTCTCGTCCCTGAGGTTATCTTGTAGCAACTTAAACATCCTCAACCATCTGGCATGCAGTTAACCCTCCACGTGATGTGTCTCAATGACAACCTATCGCCCACCGGCTGATAATGACGTCCCGCCTTTACGAGAACAGGTAGGTACCGTTGTGATAGGTGCCGTTGCAGGACTCGCTGCAGTGGCTTTTCATGCCGTGATGAATCTTGCCGAATCGGTGCGAACCGAACTTGCAGTTTTTGCAATGGCCCATGGACTCGCAGCTCAATTTGGAGTGATACTGATATGTGGGATTCTGGCAGCAACGGCGGTCTTTCTTGTTCACCGTTTTGCAATAGAGGCAGAGGGGAGTGGCATTGCCGCAGTTCTTCATGCTTATCGAACAGTCGGAGGGCGCCGAGCTCTTAGAATTCTCTGGGTTAAATTCCTCGCCGGATTCTGTGCTCTATCCTCTGGCATGCCGCTAGGAAGAGAGGGTCCGAGTGTCCAAATCGGTGCGATGTCTGCAATCGTCCTCAGGCAGTTCGGAATTGGCCTCGTATATTTTCGCAGACGGACAGTTGAGCTCGGTGCTGCAGCCGGCTTAGCTGCGGCCTTCAATGCACCTCTATCGGGTGTAGTCTTTTCATTTGAGTTACTTAAGCAACCATTCCATGCTCATAATTGTTTTGAAACAATTCTTGCTTGTGCAATCGCCGACTGGGTGTGTCGACTTTTTCACGGCACGGTTCTCGAACTGCCGATCTCACTCGAAGGCTTTCGTGACTGGCATGAATTACCAACCTTTGCTCTCGTTGGTCTTTGTACTGGAATCATCTGCCTTTTTTTCCAAACTTTTCTTCTCTTTATTACAAAACATTTTCAGAAATTTCATCACCATCCAAATAAACTCATTTTGCTCACAGGCGTGTGGGGGTGCTTCCTAGGAGTCATTCTCCTTGTGAAACCTGAGGTACTCGGAATTGGCCACACGATTTTTGAAGATGCTATTCAGAATTCCCTGCCATTTATTCTGGCAATTCTTATTTTGGCTACTCGCATTCCGTTGAGCGCTATTAGTTACGCAACCGGTGCC
>DONH01000401.1 GCA_003509235.1 Planctomycetaceae bacterium | reverse complement strand
CACACTGACAGCCGTGCCAAACGCTTATTCTGACATTCGGTCAATCTTCTTGATTACGGCAATCGCGCTACTTCGAATTTCGGCAACCGGGTCACGCTGCAACCCTTTAATCCCCTTGATTATGTCTGTTGGCGGGGCCTCGTTTGTTGTGTCCACTAGCATCGTAACGCCGCGCAATGCATTCACGACCACGAGGGCCCGCTTGTAGCGTTCTGACTGTGTCTTGTCATCGAGCACTTTCTCGTCCAAGTGAATATCTTCCAGAGAAAGCATCTCCGACAGTGTTTCGTAAGCTTCTGTCTGTCCAAGTCTCGCTAAACCAAGCGCGGCGTTTGACCGAACATCGGTTGATGGATCTCCCATTAACCGCAAAAGACCTTCAATGCTCTTTTCACCCCCAAGCACCCCAAGCGTGAACCCACATGCGTCCCTCACTCGCGAATTTGTTGAAGTCGTTGTAGCTAACACTGCGGCCACAACATCGTCTTGATTTTCAAACGATTTGCTGGCGATCTGAAGATTAGTCGCTAAAACCGCCAGCGCCTCAATTGCTGCCTGGGTTATAGAATCATCATCATTTTCGTTGACACGACGAACAAGTGCTGGCGCTGCCTCCGGGACAGTAAACTCTCCAAGGGCTCGACACAAATAGAGTCGCAACGTTTCTGATTGCTCACCAGTTCGGCCACTGCCAACTTCATCATCGAGGATGCTACCTAATTCGGAGGCCAACTTAACATCGGATTTCAGCCCAGAACCATTCGGGCCACGCAGATCATTCGCGAGGTTTAAGGCTGCTTGCCAACGACCTTCATTGGCACGACGAAGCGTACGAACATAGGCCTGTGGGTCATTCCCAAGATGTGCCAACCAATGGAAGGCCAACCAAACACAAACTATAATTGCGACGATGATTCCAGGAATAAGAAACAACTGGACAAGGAATGCCGCACTGGGTGGTTCAACTGGCGGGAGACTGTCATCCGGATTCATTGGTTGATTTGAAGAGGTAGCCATGAATTATGATTTCAGAGGAAGTTACAGAAATCCAGATCGTACATCAGCCGACATCAGCCAGCTCACTTCTAACATGATAGACTTTCCAGCCGGAAGGTGATGTATTGTGACAAAAACAACTGGACGTGCCACTCAGTGGCTAGATGAATCAGCTCTTCCGCCGCTGATTACAGCTGCAGAACAACTCGCCATTGATGAAGCAATTTTAGATGAAGCAGAGTCGGGTCTACTCAAAAACCAAGTGGTTCGTACATGGCAAGCAACTGCACCTGTGGTGGTCCTTGGTTCATCAAGTGAGCTTCTCAGAGAAGTGAATTGTGACGCTTGCGAACGACTCAATATCACCGTTTTACGACGCCCAAGTGGTGGCGCAACGGTTATCCTTGGGCCAGGTTGTATCATGTGGTCAGTCATAAGTCCTTTTCAAAACGCACCCCCACTTGAAGCCATACATGCCTCCATGCTTGATCCTCTTGCTGCAGCCCTTTCCGAAACAGGGCGAGAAGTGATACGAGCAGGCACTTCTGATTTAGTCGTCAAAGGATCCGGCAGGGCAAGAAAAATTTCTGGAAATGCCCTTCGGGTGCGTCGTCGGAGCGTGCTCTATCATGGAACTCTTCTCGATGAATTTCCACTTGAACTTGTTGGACAGTTACTACGACATCCCCCACGGGAGCCAGAATACCGACACCAACGGACTCATGGTGAATTTTTGACGAACCTTTCATTAGGTCGTAAACAGATTGACAAAGCGGTGCGAAATGCTTTCGCTGCCGACGGCAATAGAACAACATGGCCTCAACGTCAGACACAGCAACTTGTAAAATCTCGATATGGAAAGACTTCTTGGACAGAACGGTTGTAAGCCAGAGGAATGAATTTAGGTCCAACCTACAGATGTTTTCCACAAAAAATGGTTAAACTACCTCTATTTTCCAGCTCCTCATCACTGCTGGAAGACTGGGTTGAGATGGGGGATCAGGGCGAATATTCAGGCTTTCTCCTCAGGCATGATTTAGTTTGAGTCGCTTTGCCGATTTTCTTTTTAGCAGAGAAAGCGGGAGGATGGTCAAAAACTAGCCTTCCGCCGCGGTAGGGAAGAACGCTACGGTTCCTCTGCTTCCACGAATGACATGAGGTCGTCCGGGATATTTCGCAACAGGAGGTTGCAGCAATGCATTTACATTTGAATGCCGCGGACGTGCGCGACATGGTTACCCGCTTATTTGTTGACCTAGGCGCAGAAACTGATGACGCGGCCGATCTTCAAGAAAATATTCGTATTGATCGAGGTCGCTGCGTTGCCCGTTGCTATCGAGTAACTGAAATGTTCGCAATGTGGCTCATCGACTGCGGCGTTGTCCAATTCTATAACGCTGATGGCGAGATGCTTCATACAGTCAATCTTTTCAACGACCTGCAACCGCAGCGAGTTGCCGCCTAGTGCGGTTCTTCTGATCCTTACGGGATATGGCCAGCATGCCGACCACTCCGGCAACACCTCCGCGGCTATCGATCGTCATCCCAGCACCTGGGGACGAGGAAACTCTCGAGGAAACACTCGTGAGCGTACTTGAGAATCGACCAGAGGATTCTGAAATTGTCGTTGTTCTCGGCTTCGGTTATCACGACCCGTGGAGCGTCGGCGCAGAGGTTCGATTTATTCAGGCACCCATTGGGTCCAATCGTGTTGCATGCATTAATCTTGGGCTTGCCGCGAGCACTGGGCGTATCGTGCATGTCCTGGCAACAGGATGGCGGGCAACGCCATTCTGGACGGACGTAGCAGTCGAGCATTTCAATAATGAGCAAGTTGCTGCGGTTGTTCCACTCGAGGTCGCCTCTGATGACAGTGACCGAATTGTAGCGACCGGCATAGAAGTAGGCCGTGGTGGCAGACGTATCATGTTGCGACCATGGGGTGATGCTTCACGGGTGCAGGGTT
>DONH01000128.1 GCA_003509235.1 Planctomycetaceae bacterium | reverse complement strand
CTCTTGCCCAACAAAAAGAGCTCGCTAAATTGAATGAATTATTTCTGGAAAGCTATGGAATAACAATCCAGGCAGGCATTGGACTCCACTCCGGTTTGGTACATGTAGGGAATATGGGAACCACGGAGCTTTTTGACTACACCTTGATAGGCGATAACGTGAATCTGGCCTCACGGATCGAGGGATTAACTAAATTTTACGGCCTGGAAATTCTTGTTAGCCGAGATATAGTTACTGCTTGTGGTGAAGGTTTTCTTTTCCGCTTCATAGATAAGGTCAAAGTTAAGGGAAAAGCAAAACCTGTCGCTGTTTATACTGTATATGAGCATGATGATGTTGATCATCGGAAAGAAGAATTCAATCTGTTTAATAAGGCATTAGAGTCATACGCTAAAGGCCAATTCGCCGAGACCATGGAACTAATACGCAAACTGAAGACATTTGGAACTGATGATGTTCTTTACAGTCTTTATGAAAAGCGATGCAATACTCTGATAAATAACCCGCCCGAAGTATGGGACGGAATTTATCAACATACAAAGAAATAAAAAAGGGACCACGCAAACGCAGTCCCCTGATTAACCTTCGTATCATCAAGTCTTACGGATTATTCATCATGCCTTCGATGAACTCATCCGGCCACAGCGCAGGTGAAGGATCTCCTTCAGTCAGGCGCTTCTTGGCGTCTTCATCCAGTTTGAAGCCATTTTTAATGAAGCTCGTATAAAAGCCGGCGGCATCAATATCACCTATGAGGATGCAGCCCACAAGCTTATCGTCTTTGAAAATGAGCTTTCTATACACACTTCTCTCACGATCAAGGTGGACATCTGTTTCATATCCCTCATCACCGTCGAGATTTGTTTCGCCAACCGAAATTGTTGCCAGTCCGTAATAGGTAATGGAGTTCATGGACAGGCCACCGGTATAGGGATTGTTGGCGCCAGCCATGTTCATTCCAGCATACCTTCCCTGTGAATAGGCATTCGGCCAAATGGGGCGAACAGTGAACTCACCGGTCAACAAGTCCCGAGCTTCTGCAACGTCACCTGCAGCAAAGACGTCTTCGTCATTGGTGCCCATGTAATCGTTGACTCTGATTCCCTGATTGGTCTCAATTCCGGCCTGAGTTGCCAGCCCCATATTCGGTCGCACACCTGCTGCAACGATCACGACATCTGCTTCAACTAATCCTTCATCAGTTTCAACACCTTTGATGGTTCCATCACCCAGGCGGACAATTTCCTTTGTACCGCACCCTTGAAGAAAACGAATACCGTTTTTCTCGAGGTGTTCAACGATCAATTCACTGGCAGTATCATCAAAATATGTCCGCATGATACGGGACCGGACCACAATTGTTACGTCGACACCTTTTTCTGCGAAACCTTCAGCAGCCTTCAAAGCAATAAGCCCTGCTCCAATTACCACGACCTTCTGGACCTTATCCACCAACTCACGCAACGCCTCGGCATGTGCAACCGTAGTAAAATTGTGGACTCCAGGCCCTTCAATGCCTGGCAGTGGAGGCTGAACAGGAGACCCCCCTGTAGCAATGAGCAGTTTGCCGTATTGAACCTCTTCCCCGCTGTCCAGGATCAACTTGTTTTCTGCTGAGTTGATCGAGAGGACACGTGAGCCAAGCTTCATTTCTACATTGTTTTTCTTGTAGAATTCTTCTGGGCGGAACGGGAGTGTTTCAAATTTGATCTTGTCAGAAAGATAATAGGAAATGAGAGGACGCCCATATGTTGGCACCTCTTCGTCACTGACAACCAAAATACTCCCCGATGTATCATGTTGGCGAATCCCTTCGATTGCTCCGATAGCGGAAACGCCATTTCCGACAATTACGTAATCCATGTTTTCTCTCCCTCATGAAGTGTTTGAGCTTTTTGCCAAATATGACAAAATTGAAGCTTTTCACTATTGCGAACTGTTTTCCTACCCATTTTTTTGTCAAAAATCCATAATTATAAATTTAAACAGGTGTTTCAGGTTAAACTCTTAAAATATTTAAGATAATGGGTGTTTGCAAGATCATTCAAGACAAGTTATTTAAAGCACCTTCAAAACCGTAACTCCAAAGAGAATTATCCCGTGAGTATAAAAGGTAATAAAGTACTGATAGCAAACAGAGGCGAAATAGCTGTTAGAATCATGGAGGCCTGTCACGAACTCGGCCTTCCGTTCGTTGCTCTGTATACAAAAGAAGACAAAGAATCCGGACACACTGACGTTGCCCGCAAATTGGGTGGAGAGCAGTCCCTGTACCGCATCAACAATTATCTCGACGCAGGAGACATCCTTTCGGTTGCCGATGAAGCTGGGGCCACAGCCATTCATCCCGGGTATGGATTCTTCTCGGAAAACTACCGCTTTGCACGACGCGTGACAGAGCGAGATCGTCCCATGACCTTCATCGGCCCTTCCTGGCGGGTGATCAGGGACTTGGGTGACAAGATCAATACGAAACGCCTTGCTCGTAAGCTCGGCGTCCCTACAGTTCCCGGCTCAGACCGAGCCATTTACGACGAGTTGGAAGCGGAATCCATTGCTCAGAGTCTTTTTGACTTTCAGGAAAAGATGGGTATTTCCCGCCCGGTCGTTTTGGTCAAGGCATCTGCCGGTGGTGGTGGAATGGGTATTGACGAATGCGAAGACATGGCGCGTTTCAGACAAACGTATCGTCGCATCCGCAACTTCTCACTCCGCACATTCAACGATGAAGGCATACTTATCGAGCAGCGCGTATTCGACTTCAACCACCTGGAAGTTCAGATCGCTTCTGATCGCTCTGGAACCAATCCTGTTCACTTCGGCACCCGTAACTGTTCGGTTCAGTCTCCCGGACTGCAAAAACGTATCGAAGTGGCACCAGGCTTTTGGCCACAGGGCATGAACTACACATTCAACGCTCAGAAACTCCTCGACGACATCACTGAATACTCGCTCTCCATTGCCCGAGAGATCAAATACGACAACGTCGGGACATGGGAATGGATCGTCACTCCACAAGGAGAGCCTTTCCTGATGGAAGTTAACACACGCATCCA
>DONH01000346.1:4862-5952 GCA_003509235.1 Planctomycetaceae bacterium | reverse complement strand
CGGATTTGGGGCATCTTGGCTGTGACCCAGAATGGATTCTAAGTCGGTCGGGCATCCAAGAGCGACGGCACGTTGATCCCGGAATGGCAACAAGTGACCTTGCTTTTCAAGCGGCTGAACGTGCACTTGCTTCGTGTGGTGATGTTCGTAACAAGGTCGATCTTCTCGTTCTTGGAACATTTACGCCTGATACAAGCCTTCCTTCCACTGCATGTATGGTCCAGGAAAGGCTTGGTATCAATGCGCCGGCAATGGATGTGACAGCAGCCTGCGCGGGATTTGCGTATGCACTTGTAACAGCGGGTCAATTTCTTGCGACGGGGTCAAGCAATCTTGCGATGGTTATCGGAGTCGATACGAATTCACGTGTTGTTGACCCGAATGATATAAAAACCTGGCCCCTCTTTGGCGATGGTGCTGGTGCGGTTCTTTTAGAACGAGTAGAAGAAAATCAACAAAATGTCGGTTTGTTAGCGTGGTCACTTGGTTCGGATGGCCGTGGATCTAATTTGCTTGTCTGTCCCATGAGTGGGACTCGGCAGCCGGTAACTGTAGAAGGTGTCACGGCTGGCGAACAGTACATGCAAATGGATGGACGGGCTGTATTTAAATGGGCAATTCGTCTTGTTGAAGAGAACGTCCAGCAAGTAGTCCATTACTCTGGGGTGCCGATGGAGTCAATTGACCTCTTTATTCTGCATCAGGCAAACCTGCGGATTATTGATGGCATCCGGTCATCACTCGGCTTAGATGAAGAAAAGTTTCTCGTCAATCTCGACCGTTATGGAAATACATCAAGCGGATCCATTCCCCTTGCTCTTGATGAAGCCTGGCGTGCTGGACGAATAGGTCCTGGCAGTACGGTGCTGATTTGTGGTTTTGGTGGTGGTCTGGCTTGGGGTAGTGGTGTTTGGAGGCTTTAATCATATGTGGAAATTCTTGCAGGAAGAAAAATGAAATCATTGCCGAAACGTACAGATGTTCGAGAGGGCGATACATGGGATCTTAGAAGTCTTTTTGCTTCTGATACGGAGTGGGATGAGGCGCTTCTAGAATGGGAAAAACGTATTCCACTTTTTCGGGATTACGT
>DONH01000346.1:0-4476 GCA_003509235.1 Planctomycetaceae bacterium | reverse complement strand
AAATTGATCGTGAGGCTGACCGGCTTGGTACATATGCCCATCTGCGTATGAGTGAGGATACTGCTGCAACGCCTGCTCAAAGAATGATGGGGCGTTTTCAGCATGCGGCAACAAAAGCTGGAGAGTCAGCCAGTTTCCTGCAGCCAGAAATTATGGCTATACAGCCATCTGTCCTCGAGGGGTGGCTCGAAGAACCTGTTCTTCAGCCATTTCGGCTGATGCTCGAACGTGTAGTTCGAAATCGGCCTCATGTACTTTCGGAGCCAGAAGAAAGAATATTGGCCATGCAAGGTACCTTTTCCGGTACGGCAGGGAAGGTTTTTCGTCAATTGACGGATGCGGATATGAAGTTTGGTACTATTGTAGACGGCAAGGGTAATGAACTTGAGCTCTCAAATGCAACCTTCACAACGCTCCTGCATGATTCAGTCCCTGAGGTACGGAAGGCTGCTTTTCATCAATACTATGCTCAATATGAGTGCCATGCGAACACTCTTGCAGCAACGCTGTCCGGCTCAAATGAACGTGATGCATATGCTGCAAAAGTTCGATGTCATCCATCAGCCGTAGAGGCAGCATTATTCGCTGATAATGTTCCACTCGCAGTTTATGATCAACTTATTGCTGCAGTGCGATCTCATCTTCCGATTGTTCACCGTTATTACGAGTTGCGTCGCCGCCTGCTTGACCTTGATGAAATACACCACTACGACTGCTACGTTCCGCTCGTTCCTGAACTTGAGCAAAAACATACATGGGATGAAGCGGTACAGGAAATTACGGCATCGCTTCAGCCACTGGGGGAAGAATATTGTGATCAGCTTGAGGCTGGTTTGAGAGGTCGATGGTGTGATCGGTATCCAAATGTTGGTAAGCAGTCGGGTGCTTTTAGCTCAGGAACATATGACTCTGATCCATACATTTTGATGAATTTTCAGGAAGACGTTATCGAGCACGTCTTTACCTTAGCGCACGAAGCTGGTCACTCAATGCATACTCGGCTGTCAGCTGATGCTCAGCCATTTCAATATGCTGGGTACACGATATTTGTTGCTGAAGTGGCGAGTACATTCAATGAGCAGCTTCTTACTCGCCATCTTTTATCCAAGGCACATTCACCAAAGCAGAGAGCAGCAATTATTTCTCGAGAGATAGATGCTATTCGTGGAACGATCATACGACAGACCATGTTTGCCGAGTTTGAGCGCATGAGTCACGCCTCAGTTGAATCGGGCGAGCCCCTGACGCTCGAAAAAATCCGCACACTGTATCGAGAGTTACTCACAACTTATTTTGGATCGGGCTTCGCTATTGATGAAGAACTCGAACTTGAGAGTCTACGAATACCTCATTTTTACCGTGCTTTTTACGTTTATAAGTACGCAACAGGGCTGTCGGCATCTATCGCACTCTCAAAGCGCGTCACTGAAGGTGGTCCAGAAGAGTTGGCTGCTTATCTCAAGTTTTTGCGTGGAGGGTGCTCGGAATGGCCACTCGATTTGCTTCGTGACGCGGGCGTAGATCTTGAGACCCCTGAGCCTGTGGGACTGGCTCTCACGAGGTTTGGCGAATTAGTTGAAGAACTCGAAAGTCTGTTGGAGTAATGACATCACTTTAACAGCCCGTTGCTTAAGTAAAAAAACGAGTGTTACTACGAGTCCTCAGTTGTCTTTCCAAAAGCGGTCGTTACTACTCGTTCTTCGATGCAATTCGTTTTGTAAACTCGATAAAAGATCGAACCATTGAACCAGTGCCACCGCCTGCAATAGATGGTCGTGGTTTGTCAGCAAAAGCTGGCCCAGCGATATCAACATGTATCCAAGGTATATCCCGAACGAATCGCTCAAGGAGTTTTGCGGCAGTGATTGCGCCACCAAGTCGACCGTCACCAACATTCTTTATGTCGGCTACATCACTACTGATTTGACTATCAAAGTCCTTGTCCATTGGTAGTTGCCAGACCCGTTCTCCAACCGAACGTGCTGCATTCTTGAGAACATCGCAAGAATGCTGATTGTTTGTGAAGACACCGGCTATATCACGCCCCAGAGCCACCATGCATGCTCCAGTCAATGTGGCCGCGTCAATAATGCAGTCTGGCTTTAGATCAGCCACAACGTCTAGTACATCGGCAAGAACAACTCGCCCTTCAGCGTCTGTGTTGTGAATTTCAATTGTTGTGCCACTTCGCGCGGTCACTACGTCACCAAGTTTGTACGCATTGCCACCGGTCATGTTCTCAACAAGCCCAACGGCGGCAACCACGTGCACCGGTATTTTCAGGGCTGCTATCGATGCTATGGCACCAAGTGCAGCAGCAGCTCCAGCCATATCACATTTCATGGCAAGCATTCCTTCTGAAGTCTTTAGAGAAAGACCTCCAGAATCAAAGGTAACACCCTTGCCAACAAAAGCTACCTTTGGAGATGTGTCATTGCACCCTGGGCCTCTGTAATGCAAAAGAACAATGCGAGGCGAACGGGTACTGCCTCGGGCAACGGCAAGCAATGCGTCACACCGTTCTCGCTCGAGTCGAGTCTGATCCCAGATTTCAATTTCCAGTCCAACTCGGCCTGCTATTGTTGCCGCTTCTTCAGCAAATGTTTCCGGGTACAGGTCATCTGGCGGCATGTTGACAAGTCGCCTGGCGAGTTTTACGCCCTCACCGGTAACATGACCACGCTCGACAACTTCCACGGGAGCTTGTAACCAGACAGTTTTCTCAAAAGGTGTTTGGTGTTTTTCTGATCGATATAAATCCTGGCCAGAGGTGCCCATTGTCGCGCCAGCGACAGCTTGTTCGAGCTGGTCGTTTGACCAATTTCCGTCAGCCAGAAATCCGACAGTTGCTCGTGTTTTGCCGGATAGTCGTCGTGCCGCGGCTCCAGATGCTTCGTATAATATGCCAGCATCTACCTCATCGTGGGAACCGATTCCGACTACAAGCAATTGTTTGCAGGCAAGGCCTTGGGGTGCATAGAGCGGGACGCATTCATAGCGTTTCCCGGTGATTTCTCCTTGTTTGTAAAGCTGCTGAAGAAGTCCTCCTGTCGCTTCATCAATTTCTACGATCGGTCCACGAAGACCGTTAGACTCAAGAAATACGACAAGGACATCGGCCTCGAAGCGAGCTGGCACGGCAGATGGATCTGCTTGAATAGCGGAATTCGTAGAATTACTTTGGGATGAATGTAGAAATTCAAACGACATTATGGGGTTTTCTCCTCGTATTCTCATCTGTCAGTGAGTTTTCTGTATGGAGTGTGACAGGCGGCCTATTGGGCTTCAACTCGCCCAGTGAAATCGTCGTGCTGCAAGGGAAAGAAGAACTGGAAGAACGAGTAAATTTCCTGCGAGCCCACCCAATAAAGTCAGGCAGGAAAGTCTCCCAAAAGACACGGTAGGTATGAATTCACTTGTTGTTAATGCGAGAAAGCCAACAACTAGGGCAAGTGTTGAAAAGATCATCGCCCGTCCAGCAGTCTGATGAGCAGAATGAAGGGCCTCGGTAATACTACCGTGCAGTAAGAGTTGTCGACGAAAGGCCGTTGTGTAGTGAATGGAACTATCCACTGAGAGCCCAAGAGAGACGGCAGCAATCATTGCAGTCCCCATGTTTATGGGCTCGCCTGTCCAGCCAAGAACACCAAGAATGAAAATAATTGGCAGTATGTTTGGAACGAGTGCGATGCCACCAATAACCATACTCTGAAAACCGAATGACAGGAAAAAAAAGATACCAATTGCTGCGATCAGAAAAGTGAGCCACTGATCTTCTATCATTCGCTCTACAAGCTGAGCAAGCAGAACAAAGAAACCAGTCACTTCTCCGGTAGAAGTGGTTTTTGTTGGTGGGAACATTTCCGTAACCGTTTTTTGGACATGATCAATCAGTGATCTTTTAAGAAGAGCAGGTTGCTTTTCGCGTGCTCGAAGCATGACTCTCAGCCATGTTGAACCGTCCAGCGGGTCTGTACCTATGAGGCTTGCAGCAAGTTGGGGCATTTGTTGCTGAAAAAAGGTGACAGCTGTTCCAACGATCATGTTACCGGTAGGAGAGTTCTGTAAATCAGCTAAAGGAATTGGTGAAATGGCATCAAGGATATCAACAATACTCAGGACTTTCGTCAGTCCATGAGTTGTTGCGTCATGTGTTGATTTACTTTGGATGCGTTTTTCGAGTTCACCTACTCGGGCCAAAGTTCGGGCATCGATTGGTTGCTTGACTGGAATGAGAATATCCCACACCCCAGCACCTCCAAGTTGAGACTCAATCATGTCATAAGATTTTACAATGGGGCTTTCTGGACGAAAGTTTTTGGTAAAATCTGTTTCAACGCGGAGTCGAAATAATCCGAGTCCAGTAAAGACAATAATTCCCAACGATATTGAAAGTATCGGTTTCGGATGCCGAATAATCCTTGAAACGATACGATTGAGCTGGCTGTCGAGCTGTTTCTGTCCCCACTTACCGCT
>DONH01000072.1 GCA_003509235.1 Planctomycetaceae bacterium | reverse complement strand
AGAAAACCTGTTTTTGCCTGACCGGCAGGGCCGACTTTATTGCTTTGATGCGGCCACCGGCGAACGACTATGGAGAGCCAAGTTTGGTCGAAACTGCACCGGCTCACCTACTTATGGTGATGGCAAAATCTACCTCAGTTCCGTTCATGGATATTTCCATATCCTTGATGCAAATAACAATGGCAAGCCGATTTCACGAAAGCGCTTCCAGCCTGCGGATCCAAAGTTCGACGTTGAAGTGCAAGGCTCTGCAGCGATTGCTAACGGGTGTGTCTACTTTGGCACGACTGAAGAGTTCTATTGTCTTGGGAAATACCAGCACGTAGACGTAAGCCTACCTCCACTACCAGCTATTCCGTCTTCCAATCCAACTGGCAAGCCAGCTCAATTACAAGTTATCCCAACCGAAGTAAATCTGACGGCTGGTCAGCGCATCGAATTCAAAGCAAAGCTTTATGATGAGAACGGTCAGTTTATTAAAACGACACCTGTTGATTTAAAGCCGTCTGCTATGAAGGCGGGACCCGGTCTTGGAGAGGGTGTGACGCTGCCGATTCTGAAGGGTGAGATCGAAGGGACCAGTTTCACTGCACCCAAGATATCTGAAGGTCAAAGCGGCACTTTGCTCGCAACTGCCGGGGACTTGCAAGCGAGTGTCCGCGTTCGGCAAGTTCCGTCTTCCCCGTACTTTGAAGACTTTGAAAGCACCGGTCCAGGACTCATCCCAGGTGGCTGGACCAACGCTCAACTTCGCTATGTCACAACCACGCTAGATGATGGCAACACGGTATTAATGAAGACAGCCCGGATTGCGGTCCCATTTTATCGTCAATGGTATGGGTTCATTGGCACGCCAGATATGGCGGGATATACAATTTCCGCTGACGTGATGGGCAAGCAGGTGCGAGACAATCTGCCAAATATGGGCGTCACGGCGCATCGTTATATTTTGCAACTTGTTGGCAACGAACAGAAACTTCGAGTTTCCGCCTGGGATGCTATGCCACGCGTAGCAAAAGAAACCGATTTCGACTGGGAACCGGATACCTGGTACCGACTGAAAATGACCATCCGCACTGATAAAGACCGCACCCATGTGCTTGGAAAAGTTTGGAAAAAGGACGACTCAGAACCATCTGACTGGAACCTTACTTTGATTGATGAAAATCCAAACCTTACTGGCCCACCTGGGATCTACGGCTCCGCTCTTGGCATTCAGCCGCCGAAAACTGGCACACCGATTTATTACGACAACATCTCAGTTGAGTAAACCAAAGTCACCCCTCACACAGATCTTCTTACACCCAATTTGTTGAGTCAAACCACATGCAAATTACAACGAAACGAGTATCTCTGCCGGCAATCACTTGGCTTTTCATTCTTCCGTGGATATCCCTCGTTCATGCTGAAGATCAACCAGACCTGCTTGAACTTCCATCAAAAGACTGGCGAATGTACGGAGGCCACCTTAAACGCAACTTTGCAAACCCACTGGCCGAGAACCTCCCTGAATCATGGGATATCCGTAACGGAACAAATGTTGCCTTCTCAATTCAACTTGGTTCACGCGCCTATGGCGGGCCAGTAATGAGTAACGGACGAATCTTGATTGGCACGAATAACGAATTCCCTCGAGATCCGTCAATTGACGGTGACAAAGGTGTGATGATGTGCTTTAGTGATAAAGATGGTGCATTTCTGTGGCAGATTGTTCATGACAAACTTGCTGCAGGACGCGTCTGGGACTGGCCGCAACAAGGCATATGCTCAACACCTTGTATCGAAGACGACCGTTTCTATTACGTCGGGAATCGCTGTGAAGTTATTTGTGCCGACATCAATACCGGGGAAATACATTGGAAACTCGACATGATTGGCGAGTTGAACGTATTCCCGCATAACATTGCAACTTGCTCACCGATGATCGTTGGTGACACACTGTTTCTCGTCACCAGCAATGGAGTTGATGCAGCACATTTACGCGTTCCGTCCGAAAACAAACCCAGTTTTTTGGCACTGAGCAAAAAGGATGGCAGTGTGCTCTGGTCCAGTAATCGACCAGGTCAGTCTCGCAGAAACATCATGCACGGGCAGTGGTCGAATCCGACCTATGCTCAGCCAGCAGGCAAGCCACAAGTGATTTTTCCTGGTGGTGATGGCTGGCTTTACAGTTTCAACCTGACTGGTGACTTACTCTGGAAATTTGATTGCAATCCAAAAGATGCCATCTACCGACTTGGTGGTCGTGGAACCGCGAACGACTTCGTTGGAACCCCAGTAATTTATAAAGACAAACTTTTTATTGCGGTTGGTCAAGATCCCGAGCATGACACTGGTGTTGGCCACCTCTATTGCATTGACATCACAAAAAATCCAAAACGGGCAGACAAGGATGTTTCGCCAACACTGGCTGTATACGAACCAGAGTTTACTGAACAAATTAATCCTGACTCAGCTCAAGTCTGGCACTACGGTGGGCCCGTTACGGATGACAAGCCTAGCCCAACTGATGAGACATACTATTTTGGCCGGTCAATGTCGACTTGCGCAATCATGGACGACATTCTTTACATAACAGAACTAGGCGGCCACGTTCATTGCTTGGACGCTAACTCTGGTGAACTTTATTGGACTGAAAACATGTTCGCAAACACTTGGTCATCTCCCTGTGTTGCTAACGGCAAAGTTTTTGTAGGGAACGATGACGGTATTATGTATGTCTTCAAGCACGGCAAGGAGATGGAACTTCTGTCTGAAATTGAGCATGAAGATGGAACCAAACTTCGTACGACACCTGTCGCCGCGAATGGTCGACTGTACTACATGAGTGAAAGCCCAACAAAACTTTGGGTAATAGA
>DONH01000390.1 GCA_003509235.1 Planctomycetaceae bacterium | reverse complement strand
GCACCCCCTCTTAAGAGGGGGTGCTTGGGCGGTTATCTACGCCTTCATCGAACCTTAGTCGATTTGAAAATTCGTCACTTGAGCGCTCGGTCTGCCTGGACTACAAGAAATGCAGTAGCGGTGTTTTGTGCCGCCTACTATGTAGCGCGTAGACGAGGGTAGCCCAAGCCTCGTCTACGCGTTTTTTTACGTTCTACAGTGGATTTTTCGGCATATTCTAATTCATTGTTTTGGCGTTGCGAATAACGGACAAGAGTGCCATCCTCCCCCCCGATGTTTGCCACCCTGTTTTTTAAACTCCAGCCCTTCCGGAGTTGTTGGTGCGGAAAACGCATTGTCTTTTTGGCGATGGGCTTAGGGTGCGCACTTTTTTCTCATGTTGTTTCCGCAAAAGATCAACTTGCAACAGGCCAACAGTTTCCCAAGCGCGTTCAAGTTGTCACCTCTCACACCTATCTGCGTGCAGGCCCCGGAGATGATTTCTATCCAACTGCACGGCTGATTCATGGCGAGACAGTCGAACTCTGGAGTGTGAGTGAATCTGGGTACGGTGCCGTCCGACCACTCGCTGGTAGTTTTAGTTGGTTACGAGCGGCTGATGTTGACCGAAAGATCGAAGAAGATTCTGAGGTCGGTGTTGTTATTACCGATGGTGCTGTCTCACGAATCGGCTCACAAATTAATGATCTCCGGCACGTTGCACAGGTCCGCTTAGAAGCCGGCGAACGGGTACGAGTGCTCAATGAAGTTCGAATACAAGAAGGAAGGCATGAAGGACTGTGGCTTCAGGTGGCACCGCCAGCAGGTGAGTTTCGTTGGGCACATTTAGATGATCTTGAGTTACCTATTGGCTTGGCCCCACAAACGTCGAATACAGCAACTGATAACAAAATCTCTTCAGAGAAAACGTCAGCAAGTGTCGTCAAGGTTCGTGAGGCTGTCGATGCTTGGCGAGAGGTTGGCGATTCTCTTTCTGAGGTGATGACAGTAGCCGGCCAACTGCCGGTAGAAGATCCTGAGGCACGTGAAGAACCAGAGCAGCTTCGTGGCATTTCGGGGGCACATCGTCTTCTAGCGGATTGGATGCCTGTCGGGAGTGGTTTGTTTGACATGAGTTCACCAGAGCCTGCGGCAACACCTCAAGCTGGACCACAGATGGCACCAACGGATGAACTCTCTGATATTGATTTGGCGCTTTCACTCGCAGTTACGGGGCCTTCTCAAAATTGGGATCTGGAAACCTTGCGAGACCGTTTGCGAATAGCTTCGGCTCGTGCCTCGACCGGCACCGAGCGACTTCGCGCTGAAGCAATTGACGCCAGACTGGCTCGATTCGAGACGATTCAAGGAAGACATCTCGCCCTTGCTGCTCGTGATAAAGTTGAACCATCGCCATTGCGTATTGGTTCACTGTGGTCGAGTCTCGGCGGCATTGGGAGTCGACCTATCCGCCCGGGTGTCATGCCCGGTGGAAAGCCAGCGGATGGCCAGAATACCTGGACACCTCCTGACTATGTTGAAACCAATGGTCGACTGGCTACGGTCGTGTCACGAAGGCCGGATGCACCTCGGTGGGCTATCGTCGATATAAACAATAATGTTCTTGTATTTGTGACTCCATCCGTTGGTGTCAATTTAGCTCCAATGGTCGGCCAGCAGATTACTGTTCGTGGAGCAAAGGGTTATATGCCGGAGTACAAACGACCATATATTGTGGCGTCTCAAGCACAACTCAAGATGGCAACAACACCAGCACCGATACAACGATAAAACGTGTTTCTAAGGAATGTTCAAGTTTTCATAGCAAATTCTTGCATCGCCTTGACCGATTGATCACGTATCACATCACCAATTAACAAAGGAGTATTTTTGTAAGGGTTCAGGGGCATTCATGAGTGGAAATTGTAGGGGCAGCGAGTAGCTCATATCTCTACATGAAGGAACCCTCTTACACGTCTGTACTTATTCCTAGGAAACAGCATGCCTCTCTTCCGCTTTCGTACAAGATATTCTTCATTTCTCCGGCGTCGACCGGATCCTTCAACTACCTATTCTGGAGGTGTGAGCTCTCCGGAAAAACTTGAAATGAGGAAGATGCTGACAGGGAGCAACTCGCTTTCTCAAGAGTCGATACCGGTCGATTTTGAAATTGGAACGACTGATCTAACATTAGAGATTGGTTCCCACAGTGAAACATTTGCATCTGTTGATGCGTACGCCGATTGGCTTGTTGAGCAGGCTGTGCAGCAATGGCAGCATGTATTTGATAAGCCTGCATTTCCGGATATTTGGCTACCGGAGATTGGTGATATTACGATTGCCCACGAGATGGGAGCCCCCGCTGTCCCAAGTGAGGCCTCATTCAATGAAGTGGCATCCTCTGCGACCAATACTCAGATTCAAGGGGTTGATGAGGCCGATTTTGTTGAGGTAGACAATAACACGCTCTACGCTCTCGCGGATGGTCGGCTTTCAATCGTTCGAGGGTTTTCTGAGTCGAACACTCAACTGCTTGATCAGATTACTGTCGAGACAATGGGCCGGACTGCTGGGATGTATCTGTACGGCAATAGGCTGACGATAATTTCGAGGCAGAATGCGGACCTGTCACTTACGCGGTCATCTGATAGTAGACGTGAGATATGGCCGCCCATTCTTGGTCGACCACAGACGGCAATTGCGATTCTTGATGTGAGTGACCCTGCAGATGTATCAGTTATGAACCGACTCACAATCGATGGGTCACTTGTAAGTTCACGGATGGTCAGTGGGCATTTGCGACTCGTGCTGAATCATCGAATTGATACTCCTTATCCTGAAGTCGTTTCAAATAATTCAGGAAACGGTGGAGTAGTGGGCCCAACCAGTCCCCATGAAAACCAAACCCATCGCATGCTTGCACCACCTGATTTTCGTCTGCCATGGTTTCCTGTTGTCGATCCACCAAAGTCATCTGAAAAGTATGAAACCGCTGATTCGTATGCAGTCAGGGTGCGGCAGCGGTTACTCGATTCCATGACTCCTCAGATTTATGAAACTGATGCAAGTGGCAATCCACTTAATGTAAGGGGTCTTGTTGGGCCACAAAAAATCGATGTGCCTCAAGCGGGTGCCTATCAACAGCTTACGACCACCACGGCACTTGATGTCTCGGGTGAAGAGTTGCAGCCAGCTGCAACAATAGGAGTTTTTACAAAGGGTGCCATTGAAGTATTTGCAACAACCGAAAGCGTCTATGTCTTTGATGGATACGTTGCATCCTCATTACCTGGTGTTGGTATTGTGTCATGGGGGCAGCAAGCAACGGATATCACAAAAGTGACATTTGGTTTTAATGCGAGTGGGTCACCTGTTGTCGCACTTGGTGCCCAAGGAAGCTTCAGTGGCAACGTGCTCAATCAATTTGCAGTGGACGAGCACGATGGTTTTCTGCGAGTTGTTGTCGAAACATGGGATGAAGGCAGTGGCGTTCTTGTTTTTGAGCAGCAGGCAGAGAATCTGACAGAGGTTGGAGCTCTTCGTGGCCTCGCTTCAAATGAAAATCTCTACTCGGTGCGTTTTGCTGGAAATCGAGCATATTTTGTAACGTTCTTGAGGACAGACCCACTTTTTGTTGTCGATCTCAGTTCTCCAACCAATCCCGTGTTGCTTGGCGAACTTCATGTGCCAGGATTCTCTGATCACATTCAGCCACTCGATGAAAACTTCTTGTTGACGGTAGGCTCTGATGCAGATGAAATAACGGGCCGTATGGGGGGGCTTCAGGTTTCAATTTTTGATGTCTCTGATTCTACAAATCCATTGCTTACGCATCGCTACTCACTCACTGCTTACAGGAGTAGCAGTACTGAGATAACCGGAAGCCGCTGGCGTCGAGGCGACGGCGATCATTTGGCACTTGGGTTCTTTCCAGAGCAAGGTGTCGTGACACTTCCGGTGCAGACACACGATCGCGGTGGCCAGAACGGACGCGTTGACTTCCCTGGTGACTTCATTGATTTGCCGGTTGTTTTCCCGGAGTCTTTTGTTGGGCAGGCACCCGTGGCTATTCCGGATGTCATGCCAATGCCGAGATGGAAGCCACCTGCCCAATATCTTGAAGTGCTTTCTTTCGACGTTGAGAGTGGTATTGATAGCCTCGGTAGAATTGATCACGCGACACCCGTTCGAAGAGCTGTGCAGATTGCAGGACATCTTGTCGGTGTGTCAAAGACCGAGGTTTCGGTCCACACGTTTGCTGATCCGGGCACTCCGGTTGAATCAGTTCCATTGGATGCAGTGCATATCATCAGGCCACTCAAAGCGTTACCTGATCTGCATGAACCCAAGCTTCCGGCTATTAGTGAACTTGTCCAGCAGTCTGTTGTGGGCGTGCCATTTTGGGGTTCATGGCTTGTAAAAGAATTTGAACTGATTGGTGATCGTCAGGTGCTCTATGCGGAGCATTCGAGTGGTACCGTTCATCGAATGGTGAGCATAAAGCCACCTCAGGAAGCTGATTGGTCGGCATTCGGATTTACCAGCGTAAGTAATCTCGAAAGCCAGTCGCTCGATCAAACCGCCCGCGGTATTCAGAATCCTCAGGGTCTGGTGACTGAGCACATACGGAGTATGGTCAATGACGATGTTCTTGATCGGTTCGGCCTTGCTC
>DONH01000205.1 GCA_003509235.1 Planctomycetaceae bacterium | reverse complement strand
CTGTTTCAGGAACAGCTCACTTGCAAAAGAAGCACGTCAATACCTCCGCGAGCGAGGTCTGACAGATGACACGCTGCAAGCTCACTCTGTTGGCTTTGCACCCAACGAATGGGACTGGCTCCTTGGGCAGTCACAGGCGTCAGGTATTTCGACGAGCCATCTCGAACAAGCCGGACTAGTTGTGACTCGCCAAGATCGGTCAGGACATTACGATCGATTTCGTGGACGGATCATGTTTCCCATCTGCGACCCACAGGGTCGATGCGTTGCATTTGGTGGACGTGTACTACCAAACGCTCCACCTGACAGTGCAAAATACATCAACTCTCCGGAAACTCCTGTTTTTTCAAAGCAATCGATGCTATACGGCCTCGACTCATCTCGAGAGGCCATCAGTCATTCGAAACGAGCCCTCGTTGTGGAAGGCTATACAGATTGTCTTGCTGCACGACAGGCTGGCATCCACGACGTTGTTGCAGTTCTCGGTACGGCACTTGGTCAGCGACATGCACGTCTTTTGCGTCGCTATGCAGATCGCATTGTTGTGGTGCTTGATGGTGACGATGCGGGCCGCCGACGCGCAGACGAGGTGCTCGAGGTTTTGCTTGCCGAACCGGTTGACATACGGATCGCACGACTGCCCGCCGGTGTTGACCCGTGTGATCAATGCCTCACAGCTGGTCCTGAAGCGTTCGAGGCCATTATCGATGAGGCAGTCGATCCGCTTGATTACAGAATGAGGGAAACATTCGACCGGTTACCCCAAGATGCCTCAGATGAGGCTGCCTTGAAGGCTGTGGAGAGTGTTTTAAAAATTCTTTCTGCAGTATCTCCGCGATCTCCACTGCCTCCTTCACAAAGACAACTACGGCAGGACCAGATTCTTGGAAAGCTTGCTCGCAGATTTGGACTGTCGCGAGACGCTCTCCACGCACGACTTCAGGAAATCACTCGCTCCAGACGCACAAACATTGTCTCCGCTTCTCCGGATGGCCTCCGTGTCGACGCAGCCGAGCTTGTTCCATGGGACCGAGAAGTTCTATCAGCGATTCTTGCTGCCCCTGACGAAGTCTCTGGGCTGCTTGACCGTATTTCTGAGGATGAACTCTCGGCAGAACCGGCAAAAATAATCCTCAGAGCCGCAAAGAGCCTGATTGCCACTGAAAAGTCACCAAGTCTGGCCGCCTTACTGCTGGAATTACCAGCAACTGAGCTCCACGGACTCCTTGTACAACTTGATGAGTCAATTCGTGAACAGACTCATCTTGATCAAATTGGCCGCTTGCATCACCTTAGTGAAGCATTGGAAAGACGTCAGGCTGACAAAACTGCCTGGCAAACCGTCCGAACACTAAAAACCTCGCCGCTCCAGCCGGACGACGAGGCAGCGATGATCGAGCAACTCGTCTCAGCAAGACGTGCTGCTCAGGGCATGACCGATCCCAAGGAGGGGTGAGGATGTCCAGCTTGTCACTACATTCAAATCGTTTTATTTGGCATACCGTCGAATGCGATTTGGGAGGTGGTGAACGAGTTGATTGAAGAGTGCGTATCACTTGGGTGATACGCCGGTGAAGGAGAACCAGTAGATGACAATGAATAACGCTTCGTCCACAAGTCGGCAGGACTCCGCAACGCCTCCCGAGGGTGCGGTGCAACCGATGCAAACAGAGTCTGATAACATTCAAAGTGCTGACCTAAATGGCTTAATTGCCGAAGGGCGTCGAACTGGCTACCTGACTTTTGATCAGGTGAATGAGTATCTTCCTGACGAAGCTATGGATCCCGAGAAGATTGATGCGCTCCTTGTTGCTCTCGATGGCAAAGGTATCGAACTTGTCGAGGAACTACCTGAAAACCTCGAGCCAACCATCACTGCACAGACAACAGCCAAACCAGTCCCAACAAAGCCGGGTCGCCCGCGGCGGGATGAAGCGATTACGACGCCTCCATCAAACGCCGCGAATGACCCAATCCGCATGTATCTCGCTCAGATGGCAGAAATCCCTCTGCTTACTCGAGAAGAAGAGATTTCACTCGCAAAGAGGATCGAGGTCACTCGGAAACGATTCCGTCGTGCCATTCTTGGCTGTGGCTTCGCAATGCAGTCAACCGTTGAAACACTCCGCCGAGTGCATGAAGGCAAGTTACCATTCGACCGGACGATCAAGGTGTCACTGACTGAACGTCTTACAAAAGAACAGATTCTCGCTCGCATGCCACATAACCTGCCAACGCTTGACCGTCTAATGGAGCAAAACAACGCTGATTTCAAACTGCTCATCAGCACGCGCACTGGACGTACTGAAGCACGGCAGGCACGACTCAGATTCCGCCGAACTCGTGGCAAAACGCTCACACTCGTTGAAGAACTCAGCCTGAGAACACGACGAGTTCAACCCATGATGAAGCTCCTGAAGGGCATGTCAGCACGAATGGACCGATTACAGGAAGATCTTCGACAGATCAAATCCGGTACCCTTTCGTGTGATGATCGCGCAGATATGCGGAAAGAGCTTCGTGACCTAATGATTTCAACACAAGAAAGTCCCAAGTCTCTTCGTAATAGAGTTTCGTCTCTGGACAAACTAAAAGCTGAATACGAGGCTGCGAAGCGAAATCTTTCTGCCGCAAACCTCCGCCTTGTGGTCTCGATTGCGAAGAAATATCGAAACAGGGGGCTTTCCTTCCTTGACCTTATTCAAGAAGGTAACACTGGCCTGATGCGGGCGGTCGACAAGTAC
>DONH01000233.1 GCA_003509235.1 Planctomycetaceae bacterium | reverse complement strand
TCTGACGGAGTACCAAAACCGAGAACCAGTACTTGTCTGGATCACGGCGATCTTCATTACCTGGGCGATCTTTTTCGAGTTCACGCAGAACGCTTTCCAGGCTCATGATCGTTGTTGCCTTGAGGTATCCCTGGTGACTGAGGCCCGTTTGCAACAGTGCGTAAGCCGCCCGCCGCTGCTGAAGATTCATTGCTTTCAGTGACAGCCCCAGGCGCTCACGTGGTATGAAGTGCCAATTCATTCGCTCATCACTCTTGAATGAAAAACACGCTGACTTGTGCTGCTGTTCGGTCAGCAGGCTCAGCCACGCCTCTACCTGAGCAACCATTTCCATGTTCACGACACGGCGGTTCGATTCAGGTGACACATCATGGGCAGAAGCTGTAACCAGACACAAAATCACAGCAAACAGGAGGGCATGTACCACATAACGCATATCAAAAACTCTCTTTATTCGTCTAAGTATCTTTAAAGTGGAATCCGGGACTGCTTAGGCCGACAAAACAGACTCTCTCGGCATCGAGATTACCTCCTCAATGCACCCACGTCATAACAGATTCTTCTCAACTCACTCGAAATTTTTCCAGAACTGTGTCTGTCAGCTTCCCATTGATTCCAGGAACGTCAGGAAGTGTGTAAAAACCATCAACAACACGAACCGAATTTTCCCAGATCTCAAAGAGCGATTCATAACAACATTCGATCATCGGCGTATTCGTCGTTGCTGCCGCAAGCTGAACATGGACATTCTGCTGTACATTTGTGTGAGGAATGACCGGTAGATCATGCGTCTGACCGACCGCGGCAACTTCAAGCCATTCTTCGATTCCGGAAAGTTTTGTTACATCAGCCTGCAGCACACCTGCTGCCTCTTGAGCGATGTATTCTCGAAAGCCATACATTGTATAGACCGTTTCCCCAACTGCGATCGGTGTCCGTATTGCTTTGGCAAGTGCCGCGTGCGATTGTACATCAAAGGGGTGCAGTGGTTCTTCGAGCCACTCGACGTTCAATTCCTCAAGCCGCTTACCCCATTGAATAGCCGTCTCCAAATCCCAGACTGTATTCACATCAACCATTAATTTGATGTCGTCACCAATTGCCTGTCGCACTGCCCGCACTCGTTGAAAATCTTCCATTGGATCTGAACGTCCAAGTTTCATTTTAACTGCATCAAATCCTCGATTGATTATGTGGTGCATGTCATCAATCACCTCGGCAGTTGTCCATGTCAACCAGCCACCGTCGGTGTTGTACGCCTTCACACGATCTTTAACAGGGCCGAGGTGCCGCCATAGTGGCTCCTCCTCTATCTTCAACTGAATGTCCCACAATGCGAGATTCATTGCACAAAGACCGACCTGAGCAACGCCAACACGTCCAATAAAATGCGTTGTTGCGTGCATGGCCTGCCATGTAGCATACCGATCAAAAGCTGGCATACCGACCACCGCTGGAGCGAAACAATCGTCGATCATCACCTGCACAGACCGCAAGCCACGAGTGTAATTCCAATTGAATCCGTATCCTGTAATCCCCGTATCGGTCTCAATGGATACCTGCAGAAATTCTACGGATTGCACGCTGGACTGACTGTCCGTAATTGTTCTTTGGCCAAGCGGAACATCTACCAAAGCGGTATGAACACCCGTGATGACTGGGCCCTCCCCGGCCGACGTCTCTGCCTCGTGTGCTGCCATGCTCCCGTCTCGAGCTGTTGCCATTACACCACTCCTTTTATCGAAATGACCCGCCCGAGACCCTACTGAAAGAATTCCATGAGAACAAACGAGCCGCAGAAAGAGCGAAGGGCTCTCACATTTAGGAATGACATGTTGCAGGCGCACACATCAGTTACCGTGAGGCCCCTGTTGGGCGCTAAAACATTTCAGAATATTCTGCATCCCAGCAAAACTTGACGAGTAATTCCTCACACCTGTTTCCGTGCACACTTAGACGGCTTGCCGCTGGTTATTCAGCGGCTCCTGGTTATTCAGCGAACCCCAGTTCTTTTGCTTCCTTAGGAAGTGATTCATCCGCAATACCACGTGCACCACGACCCTGTGAAACTCGGTCATTGACGTCAAACTCAATGCTTTCGATATCTGCCTTCCACCACTGAGATTTCTCTTCGGTCGTAGACGGAATATCAACAGGTCGTACCAGACGCATGCCGATACCCAACGCCGGTTCCTCTGTATACCAAAAGGGGCTCTTGGGGAGATTTGGGTCCACGTCTTTCCAGGCTTCATCTTCAGAACCTCGCCGAGCAGCCGAGCGGCATTGTGAAGGCTCGTCGAAATAAGCACCTCCGCGAACCACTCGTGATTCCAGATCTGTTGGCCAACGAATCGATTCTTCCGCGGTCACTGGCTGTGGTTGCGCAGCCGCTCGTGCGTAGCCATCTTCTGTCATTTCATCAATGACCCATTCTGAAACATTGCCATGCATATCAAACAGCCCCCACGGGTTTGGTTTTTTCTCGCCCACGGGATGTGTTGTGTCGTCAGAATTTTCAACAAACCATGCGTAGTCACCAAAAGAATCTGTGTCGTTACAAGAAAATGGACTCGTTGTGCCAGCACGACAAGCGTATTCCCATTCTGCCTCTGCAGGCAAACGGTAGAAGCGACCGGTCAAACCAGTGAGCCACTTTGTGTACTGCCGAGCAGAATACTGCGTCATTGTCACAGCAGGCTGCTGCGGCTCTTCACCATTTATAAATGTTGTTGTCGGGTCATATAGAGCTGATGGGGCTGTAACTGCATCAACT
>DONH01000459.1 GCA_003509235.1 Planctomycetaceae bacterium | reverse complement strand
TCACGGCTTACCCAACAACGCGCGGCAACCTGGTGGCGGTGCCTCGGTACAGCTTCTAGACACTGAAAAACTCGCCTACGAGGTTCTTGTTTCCTGCCAACGGCGTCACCAAGAACTCGTGCGACCAAAGAAGGCAATGCTTCTCGCCGGTCTAATTGAATGGTTCCCATCGTGGGGTCGAAAGATACTAAATAAATACACAAGTTCGAAAGACTAATACTCAGCCCAAAAGACTCCGGGGCTGTGGCGTCAATTTGCGTGTTTCTGAGTTCCATAGTCGCATAACGTCAAATTCGTGGTTGTCTTTTAAAAGCTCACCTTTGGTCAAGTAAGGTTGTTTACTGTTGCCCATCCACCACCATCCGTCAGGCCCAATTTTTTAAAGCCTCTTCTTGGAGCATCTAGCAGATTTTAGTTTCTTTCTGTTTCAGTTCCCTCAGCTTCTGCCTTGACTATCCACAGATGCACTCCTGCTTTTCTTGCTGAGCTATCGCTGCTTTTTCAAACATTTTTCAGCCTTCCATTGAGTCATTCTTCCTTGACACGTTTCTGCGCAAACTGCATAGACGAAATTGTTATGGAACCTAAGATTGGAGGGTTCACTAGATGGCAAGTGAAACTCTCAGTTGAGGGAATCTGTTGAATAGTAAAAGTTTGAGGAAATTATAATGAGTGACAAAGTTGATAAATTCTGTGAAGCATTGCGAGTAAATCTCACACGTGTAGAAGACTATATTTCCAAAGTTGGAGAAAATCTTAAGTCGGCATCAACGACCGCAGAAGAAGAAGTAAAATCCAAACTGAATGGATTGAAAGCAACTCATGAGAATAATGTCAACAAAATCTTGGAAGCCAAGACGAAAATAGAAGCGCGCGTTGCTGAGAAAAAATCTGAGCTCGACAGCACGGTACAAGAGTGGAAAAAGAATAGAGAAATTGGCAAACTGGAGTCCCGCGCTGATGCGGCAGAAGTGTATGCGGAGTTCGCTGTCGAATTCGCAATGGCCGCAGCCGTTGAGGCCGACATTGCAACGTTGGAAGCAGTTGCGGCACGAATCGATGCAGATCAGGCCGTCGCTTCGTAACTAACTGAAGTTTAAAGTACTAACTAAGGGCAGAGCACGTCATTTCTTAGGAAGATACGTGCTCCGCTTGTTTCTTCGGTTGATTAATAAAAGAAGTCTGATCTAAACCTTGATTTCAGGGACAGAAAAGGTAACCAACGGGAGATAGGCCGCTCAGGGCGGGGTCGGGCAGCCCATGTACACCCTCTTTCTCAACCATTAGGAAGACGCCTTCGAGTTCCCTCCTGACCCTGCAACTTCTTTCAGAGCGCGTCGAATTGTTGCAAGACGTACTGAATCTTCGACTTTTGCACCATCAAAGTCGACAACGTGAAATGCATCGACAATCTGATCGAGATACGTACTGATTTTTGCTGATCGTACGGAAAACTGATGTTCGTAAAGCGTCCTCGATAGAGCAAGAAGAAGTCCGTCGGAATCCTCAGCGAAGACTTCAATAATTGTGGCATCGACAGACGAGTCGTTGTCAACCTGAACCCGTGGTGGTAAAACCACAGCCGCCTGCATTTCGGTCGCGAAGGGGTTCCACCTTCGCCGTATAGATGGCACTTCATTCTCTAGGCACGACTCAACGGCTTTCGAAATTTCTGACAACCGCCCCTTCGGCGCCGGTCCTACGAAGTCTCTGTCCACAACACGAAAATGATCAATGAGATATTCATCATCGAGTGTGTGTATGTCAGCCGAAAGTATTTCAAGCCGCTGACTTGCCAACCCTGCAGCTATTCTGTGAAAAACACCCGATATTGGCGAGGCTCTTAATCCGACTGTGATTGAGATTGTCGATGTGTCAGGCTGCCACTGGACAGCTATGAATTGACCGCCGCGTGGAAGATTGGTCAACTTGGTGAGTTCTTCAACTACACGCTTTGGCTCGTACGACCGCAAATACCCACGAGGAAGGCCTGCTACGAGCCTTGCAAGCGGTTCACTTGCATCTACGTCACCTAGAAGAGAACTTATCTCAACCCGCTTCAGATCGACTCCTCGGTCATTCGCATCAGGATCAAGGAATTGCAACGTGCGATTATAAAGATCGCTAAGTAGTTCTGCCTTCCATTGATTCCAAACGCCAGGTCCAACAGCCGCAATATCTGCCATTGTCAATACGGTGAGGAGTCGCAAAATTTCAGGTGATCCAACTTCACGAGCAAATGCGAGAACGAGTGAGTCATCATCAACGTTTCGTCTGAACGCGAGTTCCGCCATGAGGAGATGCCGCAGTACAAGAAACTCAAGCACCTCTGACTCATCATCGTCGAGCCCGAACAGGGGGGCAACATCTCGTGCAATCTGTGCACCTACTTCACTATGATCTCCTTCGTATCCTTTACCAAGATCGTGAATCAGCAGAGCGAGCAGCAGGAGCCGTCGCCTCCTCCGCACCTGCCGCCAAACATCACCGAGCCAACCCGTATCAGCATCAAGTTCACTTGCTTTTTCGACAGCGTGGAGACAATGCTCATCGACTGTGTATTTATGAAAATTGTTAAACTGCAACAACCCTCGGGCGTGCACAAAAGCTGGTAATAACTGCTCAAGAAGTCGTAACTCATGGAGTCTTCGAAGTGCAGGACCGAGGGGAGAAACAACTGAGAAAAGGCTGATAAATCGTTGTCGAGCCTCTTCGGTCACTGGTGGGGAAAATTTGGCAACCTCCTGGCGCAAAGACGTCCAATTCGTTGGTTCAATCGGCACTTCATACAGCATTGACAGTTCAACCAACCGG
>DONH01000225.1 GCA_003509235.1 Planctomycetaceae bacterium | reverse complement strand
AATGGCTACCGTTTCACATCTTTTAGCCAACAAAAATGGCTGCCGTGTTTTGAGTGTCTCACCAAACACGACTGTTTTCAACGCAACTCGCCTCATGAATGCTGAGCATATTGGTGCTTTAGTGGTTGTTCAAACACCAGATATCGGTGATGAACTTGTGAGTATCTTTACTGAGAGAGATGTCCTCCGCCGAATGTTACTGCAGGAAGACAGCCTGAGCACACCAAGTTTGGTGCCGTTATGATCCAAGAGATGATCACGTGTACGATTGACACCCAACTCGATGAGATTGCTGAATTGATGAGGGTAGAACGAATCCGTCAACTCCCAGTTCTTGAACATAATCAACACATCGCAGGCCTTATCTCAATAGGTGATCTCAATGCTTACAAGGCTGGAGATTGTCAATTAGCTTTTCAAGCAGCTGAGAACTTCATCCAGGGACGGGTTTAGTGTCGCACAATAATCTAATTCCCATCTGAGTCATTTACTCACAGCAGGTAGTTTGCATTCTGAAATCTGATATCTTTCAAATTCTTTCAAATGTTCCAATTTTTTGTCCATACTCAGTTCGTACCAGTTCTGACATGTCGACGTCTCTTCGCCTTGCTTTCACGGTGGTCAACACATCTACTCACTTTAGAAACAATTACTATGAATTTGCGTCGTATTGCTAGCCTCTCACTCCTGTTTCTGCTTACGCCAAAAACTCTCCTCGCTGATGTGTCGCTCAACAACTTGTTTGGCGATCACATGGTTTTGCAACAAGGCATTCAAAATAAGATTTGGGGTAAGGCCGATCCTGGTGAAAAGATTACTGTATCCATAGCTGGTCAGAGCCACGCAACCGTTGCTAAAAAAGATGGGGCTTGGTCAGTACAGCTCGATACTATTATGAAATACGGTGGTCCTCACACTCTGACGGTGGCCGGAAACAATACTCAGACATTTCAAGATGTCCTAATTGGAGAGGTCTGGGTCTGCTCTGGGCAATCGAATATGCAATGGCCTGTTCGACAGGCCACTGACGCTGACCTCGCTATAGCGACCGCAAACTTGGGACAGATTCGACTCATTTCTGTTCCTCAGGTGGGTACGCAAGAGCCTCAATGGAACTTTAAAGGCGAATGGGCCGTTTGCTCTCCTGAAAATGTTGGTGATTTTTCCGCTGTTGGATTCTTCTTCGGACGTCAACTACACCACACTCTCGATGTTCCGGTTGGGCTCATTGATAACGCGTGGGGAGGCAGTGCGTGTGAGGCCTGGATTGATAGGAACCTATTGTCGTCTGACGACAAATTCAAGCCATTACTTGACCGATGGACCAAGACCGAGTCCGAGATGCCTAAGGCTCTGAAAGTTTATGAAAAAAAAATGAGCCTTTGGAAGGAAGCGTCTGAAAAAGCAAAGGCTGAAAAAAAATCGCCTCCAAGACGTCCTCGACATCCAGATTTGTTGCTTACCGGGAACTCTCGACCAGGAAATATCTATTGTGGCGTGCTCGCGCCGACCATTGGCTACGGCATGAAAGGTACGATTTGGTATCAGGGTGAGTCTAATGCGAGCCGCGCTGTTCAGTACCGTGAGCTTTTCCCTTTCATGATTGAATCCTGGCGGAACGAGTGGGGGCTTGGCGACTTCCCTTTTTATTGGGTCCAACTTGCAGATTTCAGAGACGAGAAGCCTGAACCTGCTGAGAGTGAGTGGGCTGAACTTCGTGAAGCCCAAACAATGACTCTGAAAAAGTTAGACAATACTGGTGAAGCCGTGATTATCGATCTTGGTGAAGGAAAAGACATTCATCCAAGAAATAAAATCGATGTTGCAAAACGATTAGCACGATTGGCACTTGCTGAAACATACAGCATACCTGGGATTCGGTGTCGAAGCCCCCAGTTTGAATCGATGCAAAAAAACGGCAACCGTCTAACTCTTGCCTTTGCACATGTGGAACCAAAGGCGAGCGGGTGGAGACCTTTTGACGTTCGTGAACCCGTCGGTTTTACGATTGCTGATTCCAGTAAGACATTCGTAGATGCACAGGCTCGAATACTTGCTGATGGACGGATAGAGGTCTGGAGTGAAACGGTTTCTAATCCGGTGGCTGTTCGTTATGCATGGGCTGATAACCCGGTCTGCAATATGTATTCTGCTCCCGGATTGCCGCTCACACCCTTTCGTACAGATGACTTTCCGAGCATCACAACCGGTCGTAACTAAATCACTCTGTTCTTTATCATTGGCAAAAATATGGCCGCACGGGATACACTAAGGATATGGTGTTACCGTCTGAGAATTACAGGTGTTGTGTCTTCGTGAATAGATGAGTGACTCTAAGTACAAGGAGGGTTTTATGAGCCGCGCTTTCAGTGAACCAGAAGGTTTTTGGAGACAAGGGACACTCGCCTATCTGCTTGCCGCGTCCAGCATACTGCTCGGTTGCAGTCCTTCTGTGAATCAGCCGGTTCCTCAGTCACTCCCTTATGCTGACTCAACAACACCAGACGAGCCCCACACGAAATATCGAGCCACTCGACCAATTCCAGTTGTGATAAAGCCTGCCCTGCCTTTTCGTGTGGCGGATCTTAATATTGATAGGCTCACAAAAGTGGCTGAAAAAAACGGTATCCTTTCAGTCTCGGCTGAAATACCAGCAGTGCTCCCACAGGAACATTCCTTCCGTAACCTGAAAAAAATTAAGGGGGCGGTGGCTGCATACGTCTCCACCGATATACAGAACACCTTTGCCAATTACCTCGACGCCTTCAATCGTCATGATGCTATCGCACTAGCAGCTCACTGGGTCAAGGATGGTGAAAACCTTGATCTCGATACTGGCAATCGTATTGTCGGACAACTAGCTGTCGAACACGTATTTGATCAACTCTTCGCACGTGATGAAACTGCTCGAATTGGTTTCCAACTCGATTCAATTCGACCAATTCGTGACGACGTTGTTGTAGTTGACGGCTTGTCCAAAATGTCTCTCACCGATCAAGAACCTCGCCGAAGTCGTTTTTCTGCAGTGCTTGTCCGGCACGAAGACCGCTGGCTCATGGAATCTGTTCGTGAATCTGCAGCATCGGCCGAACCAACAATCCATGACCGACTCCTTCAACTCAATTGGTTGCGAGGTTTCTGGGAAGACATCAGTGACGGCCTCACAGTAAGTCTTCAGTGCGAGTGGAATGAAGAGAAGACTTTCTTAATTCGCCGTCATCTCATTACAAAGGAACTTGGACAGCGTGGTACTGAAGAGCGACTCGCAATGGGAATACCAGCCCTCCTACCAAATGAGGAAACATCAAAAAAAGAAGCCGATCGTTTGTCCACCACGGAATACATTGGATGGGATCCTGGGCACGGAAAAATTTGCTCTTGGCTTTTTTGCTCAGATGGTCGCACTGCTCACTTTTCTTGGCAACGTAATGGAAACGCCTGGTTGCTTCAGTCGCTTTCTGACGCCAGTGACAATAAAAGTCCTACTCAATACTTGCTCCAGCGGGCCGGGGACGACGAATTGACTCTCGAACATGTATCCGGAAACAACTGTGCATTAATTCCTGAAGCTGATTTTCTCCGCACTGCCCGTCCGATCGAAAGTGCGTTATCTCAGGATTCAATAATAAGGTAGCGAATCACTGGCTGCATTGGAAAACTTAGGAAAACGTGCCTTCATTTCCTCACCTGCCGTGGAATAGCCACCATACGTTCTCATGCCATGCTTTGACTCTGATGCACTAGCTGAACAATGCACAACGCTGCACATTTGCGGTCCATTGCTTATTGTCGCATCAAGCAGAACCGTTACCGAACTTGCTCCTTCTTGGGAGACCGTATTGCGGACTTTGAATATCTCTTATCGAGTGTTTGTCTTTTCTGAAAACTCAAGTCACGAACGAGATGAAATTCTTAAAGAGGCATGCGATTTTCATGCAACAGCTCTCGCCGTTATCGGCACACAAAATATTCTCAGGGTCGCAAGGCTGGCTGCTTCTCAATCAAATCTACAGTTGGTAAGCGTGCTGTATGAGCCTCATTAAAATCTGATCTTTTTATATTTTCATCAATCACTTTGGTATGTGATTCAATAACGCATAGCATTGTATTGACTCTATCTCGAATACTCTCCGGTACAGCCTGCAGGGCCTCTTGAGAAATGAGCAGCTCGTCAAAGATACATTTTTCATCCAGCGAATGCACTTGCAATCGAGTCTCCTTACCATGCGTCAAACGAATTATACAATCCGCATCCTCTCTCAAAAGAACAACAGGCTCCGAAATTGCATTCCAATTTGTCATGTCTGTTGAAGAGACTGCACTCCTGTTTACTTGAAGTGATTGGATGTCACTTGTGCCATTCATGCGTTGGGATCGAATTTCTTTATTCCTCCTCACCGATGCATTGCGTTGCGATTCCGGTAGTTGCTTTTGATAATTTTGTGTAAGCAATATCGCTCTACGTTCTCCAGAACGAATAAATATCACTTTTGGAACCTTATTATTCGCACCCTGTCTTTGCCACACGTATGATTCCAAGAGCAAAGAAAACTGTTCTGGTAAAAGGAGGTATTGTTCGTCGAATTGAACAAGTATGTCATGTGGCTTTAGGCCGATACGATCTGCTGCAGAATCTTTCTGGACACTATCCACCACAAGGCCTTCATTGTGGCTTAATATCAGCTGATGACGAACAACTTCCGGGACACGGGACAATTCGGCTCCAAACTGCTTCAGTGATTTCTTTGAATCATATGAACCCGCCAACTCACCATGATGTTGGTGGTGTGAGCGAAACCCTTGAACAAATGCTTGTTCTTCTCCAAAAACTGGCTGACTTCCAACAACTCCAGATGCCAGGAAAACTACTTCGGTGCCTGCAAACAGCGCATAGAACACAATTGCATGAATTCGGTCTACAGGCTCTCGACGCGAACGAAAAATCACACCCTACCCCACGACTTAAAAGGTTTATGAGCCGTCTGCTTCTTGGCTCTATTTCATAAAATATGTTTGTGACGTTTTTTTCTGCATGGCACCAGACCTGTCCCCCCTAATAATCATGAAACGTCCATATCTTTTAGTCTGGGTAATTTAAAGAAAACACATCTTCAGCGCAGAATCCACTGGAGGCATTGTGCAGGTAAATATGGATATGCATGACGCCTACTAAAGGTTTACGACATATATCGAGTGACACAAGACGATTCCTTTTTTCGTCACAGTCAATTTTTCTGCACGTGAATTCACCGTTCAAAGGAGTATCTATATGGCACACTTATTTCAACGTGTCCTTCCTATCCTGGTCGTCACTGGATACTCACTTGTTTTTTCTTCAGAAACACAAGGCTTTGAAAAGACCGCGCAGCCTGCGGCGGAAGAACCGTCAAAAATGGTAGCCAGTGCTCCGGCAAAGCCTGTTGTGACCAAGAAGCCGGTGCTCCTGCCAGGAACTGGTGTGCTTATCAAAAATGGCATTGATACTTTTGAAGATGAAAACTGGAAATGGTATCACCGCCATCCAAAAAGCTCGCGTGAACAAGACAAGCGGATGCGAAGCCCTCTCGGCAAGAGCAACAATGGACTGTGGTTCGAAGGACCGAAGCGAGGGACACCAGACGTTGTCAAGCGGGTTGAACTCCCTGCGCCAGGATTGGAAGGTAGTGAGCATGGCCTACTTATTGCAACGTTACGAGCGGGGATTCCGGGACGAGTCACCTATCGAATGATGCAGGATGACCTCATTTTCAATATGTCGAAAGCTGCTGGGAGAGGCATTTCTGTCGCGGACAATCCCAGCGTAGTAACTCGTGTCTATTTGCCACCCTTCGGACAATGGGAACGACGCAATGGAGCGTCATTTG
>DONH01000086.1 GCA_003509235.1 Planctomycetaceae bacterium | reverse complement strand
CAGTATCAAACATGGAGGCTTGTACTATGGACCCACATATCAATGAATACTTGGCTGCTGTAGCAGGAATGATGGAGTGTTATGGAAAACCACACACCGACAGCGCGGTTAAAGCTGAACCTTGCTCACCCATCAAGTCAGAACATTCTGGCTGCTCGTAAAATACCGATCGTCTTCCATCAGGAAAACATTCTGTAATTCAGCACACAACGCGACTAAGACGGTGCGCGAAATTTCTCCAGTATCTGATCTAAGACAGCAATCGAGACTCGTATAGCGTGCCGACGTCCAGCCCGTGGTGCATTAATCATGACATGATGGAGATTGAAAAGCTGGCTAAGCACTGGATAGCACGGGCGATCGAGGCCGGCCGGCATAAACTCAACCACAAGCGTTCCCGGCCTGCAATGAATGATATTTGTAAGCCCTGCGCCATGAACTCCAAGGACAATTTTTGCTTCTCGAAACAGGGTAATCTGCTCTGCTAAGGACATGCCTTCGAGCCAGACATCATCGAAACCATGCTGCCGTCGCCATGCTGAAAACTCATCAGTGTTTACCGGACGACGTGAATGCGATCGCTCAATATAAATCAATCGTTTTGGCTCATCATCATTGGCATCCTGAAGACCAAACCCTCTCGCCAGCTCCTGTGCCATAGGCGGAATAGCCTGCGTGGCTTGCAACGACGGCACCAGAAGCTCATCTGCTTCAAGATGAAAAGTCGCATGAGGCTGAATGACGCTATCAAGTGGGACGCCAAGGGCAGCAAGTGAAGTCCGCTGCCATCGCGAATAACAATCAGCAACATACCAATCAGCCTGCTCACCACTCTGCAAGAGGGTCAATAGGCGGGGCAGCACTTCAGCAATCCAATGAAAATAATTATGGGAACCTTCACAGTTCAATACTGCCATCCGTCCAGAGCATCGAGACACCGGCGGCACGAATCGCTGACGCAAAGAATTTTCAGCAACACGCTTCCAAAAGCGTGGATTCAGTCTCCCAAATCGTATGGTTCGAGCAAAACAAGCGGCTTCTTGTGATAAATCTTTTGAGTATCGAAGCCGAACATCTTCCCCTGGCACATCAACGTCTCCCTTTCGGCCTACTACCCTGCCAGAGGGAACAACAAGAACAGAAGTCTCAGGCATTTCTTTTCCAGGCAAGTGGCTGACTGATAGCTGTTCATCTTCCGTCCACGAATCGAAACAGAATGAATCTACGCAGGTAGGTTCTCTCACTTGAACAAGACGAGAACTCTCTGGGTGCTCTTGACGAAATTCAGAAATGGTCAATGTTCTTGCTGGAGCCAGCTGGGACCGAACGAGACTGCTCATGACATTATCTGCCAGAATGTATTTCCCGAATCGAATCGTCTTCGGCTGATCAAGTGCTTCAGGCATAGCGCACGTTACAAAAAGGAACATCAACGAACACGGAATCAACAAGAACCATGACAACAGCTACGGAAATCATACTTTGTGAGTATCTTAAAACCTTCTTTGTTTTGTGACGCCCAAAACCAATGTTTTTATTAGATCTACTGACGCACTGTTTCCTTGTCATGCAGAAACTTAGGTCTCATCTACCTCACGAATAATTGCCCCACAGTTATCAAAAGCAGCTATCCGTATTTCATGCTGCTCAGCCATTCCTGCTGCTTCCGCTGCTGAAACGAGTGAATCTGCTTCAACTTGTGTCTCACACACTGCAACAACAGCGGGCCCCCAACTACTTTGTGCAAATCCTTGCACCCCTTGAAGATCAAGCCATTCAAAAAGGCTCGCCGTCGCTCCAGCATAAGGAAGCCGTGATGATGCTCGCTCAAATGGCTTCCCCGCGAGTTTTCCATACGCTGTAATAGCAGACGCAAAATCTATGAACGCAGCCGATAGAACCGCCGGGAGAATCTCCATTACAGCAAGTCGCGTAAGTTCTGCCGTAAGTTCAAATGGGACAAGCTCCAGACCTGCGAATGCAGTTCGTTCGGCATCGCCATGCAGGCCCTCGGCCTCACGCTGTACAAACAAAACGACTCTCCATGCCTCAGGTACCGAAATTCTGGAAACAAGCGGCGCGGTCACCTCACCTTGTAGTTTTCCTGATTCCAGAATGATCCCACCGGCACCAAACCCGTATACACCGACACTCGATCGCAGTCCTCTTCCTGCCGCCTGAGCAAGGGCAGCGGCGTCGTTAGCCGACATGGGCTGCATTAAGTCACCCGAGCCATCAACATACAGTCGCTGCATGCCCGCAGCTATTGCCAAAGCAAGCTGTGTTCCAGTACCCAGACCAATGTGCTGCCGTGGAATATCGAGCACTTTTATGGAGCAGCCCGATTGTTCGTCTAATCCCCATGCAGCCGCACATTGTCGAGCAACACCAATCGCCCGTTCACCGACGTGGCTTGCTGCTGAAAAAGTTGTTGCTCTCTTCATTCTCACCGTGATGCCACAGCCGGCCACCATCGCTCCAAGACCTCCGAAAGAACGCCCAAGCGGCTGCCCGAATGAAAGCATTCCAAAGTGCAATCGACCAGGAGTGATGACCTCAACTTCGCCATGAGCGGCTTCGGTCGGGGAGTCAGACGAATCGGTTTGACGGATCATACTTCCAAATAGAATCTTCCGCGCCAACTCGAGCAAGCACGGGCTTCATTTCCCTGAAAATCCTAGCCGTTCCATTCACCCAACGCCGACTACCACCGGTTTTGAAATCATGGGAACTGCTCGCAACCCCCTCCCAATCTGGTCATAAAAAAGAAGGCGACCGGGTGTTTTGCTAACAACTAAGAGCATTATTCACACGAGCACCACCACCTCAAGCCATGCGCTATTTCAATGCAATCGTTCTCGCCAAAGGACGAAGAACCTGCTCCACCACACAGTTTTCAATGACTTCCTGACCTAACTGAGCAAGACGCTCAACCGTGTCGACATAGGTTTCTCCGCCCTCGAGGCTCCCATACTGACGAGCTGTAACGTAGACACTCAATTGTTCCTCCGCAAACTCTCCCGTCCGCACCTGAAAGGCATTTGTGCGAGTTTCCGTGCTTACTCGAACCTGAGTACGGCATTCTTCATCGACTGCAATTGTCAGTGACGGCTCATAGTTAATCAGTTTGCTTCCCGGAACATCACCAAGACCCTCAAGGGCTGGCCCTGGGCCGAGTGCTTCTGCCAAGAGCGAGTTATGGTTTCCCCGAAATGCGAAGTCAAAACCAAACAAGACATCAATCGCCTCGCAGTCGAGTGGACTCATTGATAAAAGCACGGGGGCCAGATCGAGCAAAAAACGATGTTGATCAAGTGCATCTTCAATCGAAGCCGGATTCACGTGCCCAGAGCAAAAACGCCGAGGCTCAACAGCTACCCAACGATACCGTCCCTGCTCCTTATCTTCCTCCAACACGAAATCTCGCTTGTCACGAGCATGAAACTTCCGCATCGTCGGAAACTTTTTGCGAACACATTCAAAAAAGTGCAGCACTGTCTCCCTGTGACCTGGCAACTCCATCTCTGTAGCTAGATTGACGTTCATGTACATGTCGTCGGCTAGCGAACCATAGAGATTCATCGGCAGGGTCTCCTAAAATATTCCATCGATCGAACACGCACCCCAAAGAAAAAAAGTATATGCGTCCCTTAATAATGGTGTCAAAAAGCACAGTAGCACACCCACCACAGAAGAATTACTCATCAGACTGCGAACCTGCAATGAGCGCAATGAACTCTCGATTACTCTTAAACTTTGCCAACTGCTTGGTCAGTTGCTCCATTGCATCAACATGGTGCATTGATGAAAGCGTTCTCCTCAACATGTTGACCGAATGCAACGTGTCTGGGTCGAGTAGCTTTTCCTCGCGGCGAGTACCAGACTGAGAAATATCAATCGCCGGCCACACCCTCCTGTCTGAGAGTTTCCGGTCGAGCACCAATTCCATGTTCCCCGTGCCTTTAAACTCTTGAAAAATGAGTTCATCCATTCGGCTTCCGGTGTCAACGAGCGCTGTCGCGCAAATTGTCAACGAGCCACCTTCTTCAAAAACACGGGCTGTTGCGAAAAGCTTTTTGGGAATATCCAAAGCTTTGATGTCAACGCCACCTGACATGGTTCGCCCTGTATTCCCAACCCATTTATTGAATGCACGAGCCATTCGTGTAATGGAGTCCATCAAAAGAAAAACATCCTTACCTGCTTCCGCCATTCGTTTACAGCGTTCAATAACAAGCTGTGAAAGACGGACATGGCTCTCGACATCGCAGTCGAGGCTACTGGCGATTACTTCACCCTCGACGGATCGACGCATATCCGTGACTTCTTCAGGGCGTTCATCAACCAACAGCATAACCAAGGAAAGTTCTGGGTGATTTTGTGATATGGCCTGAGACACTTGTTGCAACAGAACCGTTTTTCCTGTTCGCGGAGGTGCAACAATTAATGCCCGCTGCCCCTTGCCAAGAGGAGTAAGCATGTCCATGATTCGTGTCGTCAACGGTTGCTGACCTGTTTCGAGTCGCAACCATGACTCTGGGTTAATTGGTGTGAGTTGATCAAAGGTTTTGATTTCAGCATATTTTTCTGGGTTCATCCCCTCAATTTCTTCAAGCTCTCGAACTCGTGGCCCCTGCTGCCGGCGTCCCTGCTGGACCTTTGCCTTCACAGAGACTCCTTCGCGAAGCCGAAATCGGTCAATCATCGTTGCCGGAACAAAGGGGTCGGTTCGTTCACGTGAATAATTATTTTCTGGACTTCGTAGGAATCCATATCCATTTGGATGAAGCTCAAGTACGCCTTCGCCGGGCTCAAGTGGTACCGGCTCACCATTCTCAGAAACCTCTGGTTCGGGCTCCGGCGGCCGCATGCCCTCGCCTTCCATATCGACCGCACCTGCTCCAGCAGCTACTGGTCCGCCACCACCACGACGATACCTTCGGCGACGACCACCATGGCCACCTTGACCTCCTTGGCCACCTTGACCGCCGCCATAGCCTGAACGACCGCCTGATCGAGAACGTCTACGCTTTGCCATATTC
>DONH01000324.1 GCA_003509235.1 Planctomycetaceae bacterium | reverse complement strand
TGTTCAGTAGTTGGTGTTCAGAGTCAGTCTCTGACGGTTGACCGTCAGATGAAACGTTACGGCGTTCCCCGAATTGCGTTCATCAACAAGATGGACCGAACAGGAGCCAATTTTGACCGAGTCGTACAACAACTTCGTGACAAACTCGAAGTTGACGCTATCCCAATGCAAATTCCAATTGGAAAAGAAGACAAGCTTGAGGGTGTTGTTGATCTGGTGGCAATGAAAGCAATCTACTTTGACGGAGACAACGGCGAGAACGTCCGAACAGAAGACATTCCGGCCGACCTGAAAGAGAAAGCCCAAGAGCAACGGCATGCAATGCTGGAAAGCCTTACGATGTACTCTGATAGCCTGATGGAAAAACTTCTGTCAGAAGAACCCGTGAGCGATGATGAAATTCATTCTGTTGTGAAAACCGCGGTTCAAAGCCAGAGCATTACCCCTGTTTTCTGCGGGTCGGCATATAAAAACAAGGGTGTCCAGCCTCTGCTCGACGCAGTGAACAGGTACCTTCCTAGCCCATTGGACCGAACAGTCTACGCAAAAAAATGGGATAATCCTGAGGAGACGTTTGAACTCACTGCGGATGATTCAAAGCCTGCAGTTGCCATGGCGTTCAAAATTGTTGATGACGCATATGGCCAACTCACATTCATGAGAATCTATCAGGGGACTCTCGAAAAAGGTGAGGGATACTACAACCAGCGGACTCAGCAGAAACAGCGATTTAGTCGTATTGTGCGAATGCATTCCGACAAACGAGAAGAAATAGACAAGGCTGGTGCCGGGGATATTGTTGCGGTCATGGGTGTGGATACGGCAAGTGGTGACACGTACGCCGCTGAAAATAAATACTGCTCCCTCGAAAGCATGTTCGTTCCCGAAGCTGTAATCAAAATGGCAATTAGCCCTACGAAACGAGATGGACTTGATCGGCTAAGTAAAGCTCTGCAGAGATTCACGCGTGAAGACCCTACCTTCAAGGTCGCAACTGATGATGAGACTGGAGAGACTCTTATCGCCGGAATGGGCGAATTACACCTTGACATTTACGTTGAACGAATCCGTCGAGAATACAAGGTGGACGTTGAAGTCGGTGCCCCGAAAGTAAGCTACAGGGAAGCTCCAACTCGTCCGACTGAATATGACTACAAGCACAAAAAACAGACAGGTGGCTCGGGGCAGTACGCTCATATTGTGGGTGATCTTGCACCTATGCCCGAAGAATCTGAGGAAAATTTTACATTTGAAAACAAGGTTGTCGGGGGCCGTATTCCCCGTGAATACATACCTTCCGTAGAGAAGGGTTTCCGCATGTCAATGGAAAAAGGCCCCATTGCTGGTTTTCCAATCGTTGGCGTGAAAGCAACACTTGCAGACGGTTCGTATCATGACGTTGACTCTTCTGACATGGCATTTCAACTATGCGCACGTACTGGTTTCCGAGAAGCGTTCTTGAAAACAAAGCCTGTTTTGCTCGAACCCATTATGAAACTCGAGGTTGAGGTTCCCTCTGACTTTCAGGGAGCAGTAACTGGCGAACTAAATAAACGCAGAGGACTTATCGTGTCTACAGAAACAGTCGGTAATTCTTCTACCATGTTCGCCGAAGTACCTCTTGCCGAGACTTTTGGCTACTCAACCGACCTCCGAAGTGCGACTCAGGGGCAGGGGGTCTTTACGATGGAGTTTTTTAAGTATCGGTCAATGCCGGCAAATGTGCAAAAAGAGGTTGTAGACGAAAGAAAGCAGGCTGAACTGGCTGCAGCAAAGTAAAAACCTAGATGGAAGCCAGTCGAACCGCTAGGTCGTCCCACAACTGAATTCGCGCTTCAAGAGCAAGCCGAGCTGACTCTGATGCCTCGGCCCATTTGATTGGATCGTTGCCGCACATGGTTGCCACAATCCTTCGGCAAACAGGACCATGGTGCTCATCATCATGTTCAATGTGACGCTCTAAATAGAACCGGAACTGGCCCCAAATTTCAGGACTGTACGAAGCAAGTCTTCCAACAAACTGCCTGAACATATCCGGAATGATATCTTCCCGACCATATGTGAAGGCCGCAACAATTCGATGCGAACTGCCTGAATTGATGATTGAAAAAGATCGATTAACGAATTCTCGTGACTCTGGGGGAATTGATGGGGCAAGAAGAGCCTTATGAATGTCTACTCCTGCCTTAATCTGTTCGATCACTCTTACTATTGGAGCCGTGGCCGCCCCTGCAACTTCCATACTTCGTAAATACAGTTCAAAGTGGGAGGCAAAGCTACCATTTGGTAATTCGTCTGATTCTTCATCAAGAACTATCTCATTTATCAAACGGCGAGCCTCTGCATCCGGGGTTGGCGTCCACGGGACAGTCACGCAGGACAGCTGTTGCTGCACTGCTTTTAATAAACTTTGAAAGTCCCACACAGCCCAAATATGAGATTCCATGAATGCTTTCATTCTTTCAGGACTGTTAACAAGTTTATAAATCGGATGGCCGACGAGCCTTTCTCGGGAATCACCAAGTTCAATGCGATAGTCTGTCATGTCGGGTCGAGCCGCTAATTTCTCTGGGGCGTCCGTGGAATTAACTTCTTCACAAATCGCCGTACGCATTGAAATTGAATCTGATCCACTCATGCCGGAAAAATGCTTTCTTTCTAGATTTAGCTGACCGATTTATACTCTTTTACTGTAGCATCTATTCAAAAACCGACGAGTCTCGGTGTTTAGCATCTACCGCAAATGTTCACAGCGGAAGAAATGTCGTTTTACAACTTGTTTCAAGCGTTCCATCGAGCTTGTCGCCGCCAACTGAAGCGGTGGCTTCACCGCTCTCACCAGCTGGCATTCTATACACAAGCTCGAATGTAGATCGTCCGCCTGCCGCCAGAGTTTCAATTCCATCGAATGTAATTTCACTCCCATCAATGCGAACACGCGATGGCATTGGGTTTCCAACGAGGCGGGCATGATCGGGCAATCGAATAACCAACTTGAGCGAACCAGTTGGGAAATCACCATCATTCAATATCGTACAGACGAGGGTGGTTCCACTTCCAACCCGAACAGGATCATCAAGATCTGCCAAACTTAAGCGAATACCAGCGTCCTCGGGTGACCGGGCACGGGGTTCACTGGACATAATAACAACACATTTCTCATCAGCGACCATAGCTCCTCCTGGCAAATCACTCAGTACCGTTCGCACACAACAACGAGTACTTAAAGATGAGCTAATATCACCAGTCCCAGCAATACCACGAACATTTATTTGCCGACTTATTGTCTCGTTGACTGCGACCGGCGGAATGGACCAGCTCGCCTTGTTCTGATCAAGTTTGTAGCCGTCTGAAGCTTCTAGAGGTGTCAGAAACGGATCCCACACTACTTCAAGTGATGTCTCTCCTGAAGCAGCGGCTCCTACATTCTTGATTGTTACGACAAACTCTCCCACTCCTCCTGCACTTAATTCCGATGGTCCAGCAAGTGTTACTTCAAAGGCCGGACTCACTGGCGGTGATGTTGAGAGTGATGCGACATTCGGCATGGTAGCACTTGGCGTTGCTATTGTTTCACCATCTCCAGAAGAAGCCGTAATCGGTACTGATACTGGCTCCTTCTGAATCTTGTCATCTTGACCAGTGGGTAAGCCAGAACCCGGGACTTGTCCGGCTCCTACTTTTGGCCCAGCCTGCTCCAAAGCATTTCCGGCCTGAAGTGGCATTGAGCCTGATTGTGTACCTCCAAGACGCGGCAAAACAGGAGGACCTGGTGACTGCGGCACTGAGCTTGGCTGGCTATTGTTCTCTTCGGAACGAAAAGATCCGAGCCCCTGTTGCATTGGCGGTTTCGTCTGAGGCAATTGACTTCCCCCTACTCCTGCCTGAGCTGCTGCTGGTGAATTACGAGGCACGGCTTCGACGCAAGCGGTTCCACTTCCCATGGACTTGTTTGTCTGATCCATTATCTCTACTCGATGGCATTGTCTTCCAAGCTCCACCACCTGGAATTCCAACGTCAGCCTGCGTGAGGTGCCGGCTGCAAGCACGATTGTTCCGGACTGCTCAATGGGGCTCGATGAAACGGCATGACTCAGGCCCTTGTCGAAATAATCGATGACACGAAGCTCTGATAACTGCATGCCAGAGCGGTTCACAAGCTCGACCTCAAATGAGACTTTCTCACCAACTGCAGCTTTCTCTGGTCCAGTGAGAAGAACACCTACAGGGTCGTCACCGTACACCGTTCCCGTGTAAAGCAAAAATATACATGCGAATACAATGGATTTTTGCCGAGTAAAGGACATGCTTGCCTCTCTCTTGTTTGAATGGACAGACTTTGTGTTCGGGAATTTACTCTCCCAGTAATTAAAGACTACTTTCCACCACTTGGATTCGCAAAATTGAAATATCAGGTGTGTCAAAAATGCCAGAACTAATACCCTTCGTTCATGATACAGAGTACCTGTAATTCAACAGTTCGAGTGGGACGAAACAGGACACAACACGAGCACCTAAGAATCACAAACATATCAAGATGTAATACCATTATGGTGTAGACTTCAGAAAACAACTTCGCTGGAAACCTGTACAAAATGAGCGATTCTTTTCACTCTTCATCTCCCTCCATGGAGTCTTTGCAATCTGCTGATAGACCTATTGTTCTGCCTGCACTTCTATTATGTGACTTTGGGCATCTGAATGACGAAGTCAAACGGCTTGAGGCAGCGGGTGCCAAAGCAATGCATCTGGATGTCATGGATGGCCTATTTGTTCCACAGCTTACATACGGCCTAGTGGTTGTTGAGGCTGTTCGACGTGCAGCCACTGTACCTATTGAAGTGCATATGATGGTTGAGCGACCAGATGACACAGCAATTCAATACGCAAAAGCTGGTGCTGATATCGTTACGGTTCATATAGAAGGGCTTGCCAAAACAAAAGAAACATTGTCTGCGATTGAGGCTGAAGGCTCTCAGGCCCACCTCGCCATCAGCCCCAACACACCAGTGTCGCAGGTGGAGCCATTCCTCAATAGCTGCTCTGGTGTACTTGTGATGAGTGTTGAGCCAGGGTTCGGTGGACAGGCTTTCCAAACATCAGCGATTGATAAAATACAAAAGCTCGAGGAAATTCGTGCTTCCATAGGCCACGATTTCTGCATTGGTGTAGATGGTGGTATTTCGACAAAAACCATTGCGTCTGTAGCTCAGGCCGGAGCTGACCTTATCGTGGCAGGTAGCGCCATTCTGAGGCAGACCGATTATGCCGAAGCGTTACGAGAACTTGAGACTTTGGCACGAAAATCCAAGTGACGCCCGAAACCTGACAATCGTGGTAGCCATGTAATCACAACGATTGGTAGTCTAATACAGAACAGGTTCCCTTAGTCCAATCCTCCAGAAGAGAATACGATTAGGCCAAATAACCCAACCCGGAAGACAGGAATGAAGCAGAAGCAGTCTACGCGAACGGACCACAATCCGGAGTTAGAGTCTTGCCATAATCAGCAAGACGCTTCTCGGCATCCATCCATGACAGAAGGTCCACGAATGCCGGGGCCTCGCCCTAAAAGGGGTGTCCCTGAAGGATTATGGCTTAAATGCAATGGATGTCGCTCAACAATATATCGAAAAGAAGCGGAACAGATGCTCAACGTCTGCCCCCAGTGTGGCTTCCATTGGTATGTTTCGGCAAAGCAAAGAATTGAACAGCTTTTCGACCCAGGAACATTTGAAGAGTGGGACGGTGGACTACTGCCGACTGACCCACTGACTTTTAGTGATAAAAAACCTTACGCAAAACGAATCGTATCTGAACAAAAACGGACTGGCTTGTCTGACGCTGCCCTGACTGGAACAGGGATGATTCGTGCACGGCGTGTAGCCTGCGGTGTCACTGATTCCTCATTTATCATGGGCAGCATGGGAAGTGTCGTTGGCGAAAGACTGGCGAGGCTCGTTGAACGCGCAACTACTGAATCTCTCCCTCTCATAATAATAAGCGCTTCCGGCGGAGGGGCCCGAATGCATGAAGGAATACTTTCTCTCATGCAAATGGCAAAAGTGTCGGCTGCACTGGCTCGTTATTCCGAGTCGGGTGGGTTGTTCATCTCAGTACTTACAAATCCAACAATGGGTGGTGTAGCTGCCAGCTTTGCCTCTCTTGGAGATCTCGTATTTGCTGAGCCGAGAGCACTCATCGGGTTTGCCGGACCAAGGACGATTAAAGCGACTATACGAGTTGAACTTCCAGCAGGGTTTCAAACCAGTGAATTCTTGCTGGAGCATGGCTTCATTGATCGAATCATTAGTCGCCAGAATCTCAAAAGTGAAATTGCACGAGCCATTGACTACTGTGGCGGTTAAATCGACTCATTCGTTTAACGCTTAGGCATCGATTTTGCGGTGAGAATAAAATCGTTCTCGGACAATCCATCGACCGCAAATGTATATGTCAATTTGCACATGGCAATATCGCACAAGATGAAGATCGGGTTATGCTGCTCTTTCTCTACCAATGCGGCCAACCGTATTGGTGAAACTGAAGGCATAACAAAGATCATGAAACACCACATGACGATAACGTCTAGACGTCTTCCGATCATTACCAATTAGGAATTTCTTTTAGCTGCTACTTTAGGCCCCCAACCCTTGGAACACCTTCTTCACAAGGCACACATTGTTTTGTGCGCAACGCATTAAAATGTAGAAAATTCATAGCAAGATCTCCATGTTGGCGGAAAAATGCCTCCCTTCCCGTCTCATGATTCCTCAAAAGGCCCGTTTTATATCAGTTGGCCACCAACTTGAAAGAACTACATGCTTACGCAGTCTTTACTGCGGTTAATACCGACTTTCAAAACCTGCGAAGGCTCCATGGATGATTGATTCAGAGCCAGTCCCAATGCCTTCAAGACTTGCTGCTGAAGCGGGTAACGTCGATGGCCACTGTCCGTCAGCTTGAGCTATGTTCCCTACTCCAACTACTCGATAACCTAGCCAGAGACTCCACCGTTCGCTTATATCCCACGCCACAGACGTATCGACTGAACCCAGCCAGGAAAAAACATCGATTGCAGAGCGTACATCAGCCGTTGTTGCACCGCTTTCAATTGCCCTATTGCTGCTTGCATTCCCTGCAAGCAAAAACTTAGGAACGATAACAAACCGCATTTTGGGTGCAATCTCCCAGTCGAATCTCCCTCCAAACTGCCCACCAAATAAATTGTTATTTGTCGCTGTCTGAAGTTCGAGGCTAGACGGTACATCAAGAATCAATTGATCTTCGAGTTGAAAAAATCGAAAACCCGCCAACCATGTCCAATTGATCCGTTGATTTCCCTGATGGAACTCTGGACGGGTTTGTGGTGAGTAAAGCCAATTAATTTCAATGTTATTTATTGTGTCAGACCGTGTTAACACTCCGTTGGTTGCTCCCGCCTGTTGCTGAGCTGACGACCCCATATTGTAAACACCCCAATAGATAAACTCGATAGCGTGCTCTTGACGATCTCCGAACCACCGACCAAGTCTCAGGTCTACACCACCTGGCCAACTGGCAGAAGCTGACCGCGTTGAAACTATAAGCGGCGGCGCGCCGGGCCCTGTTGATGTCACACCGTCAGGCAGGGATCGAGTCATAACTAAGCCACTTGCACTGGCAAACCATCGGGGCCAACATTGCTTACTTGGCAAACCAATACAGGACGAACTGCCTCCATATCTCTGACACCAATCATCCTCATAGAAATCACAGGTTTCACCGTCGACATCAACAAAGAGTGTCGGGGCTGTCAGTTCTCCCGAGACTAACAGAGGCATCTCGATTAGTTGCCCTGAATCATCAAGCACATATTCATCCGCTTTTAGAAAAGTCGATTTGCAAACAAAACTCAACAGAACGAATGCAATCGCTACTCGATATGCGGTGCATAAAGATAAAGTTTGGGTAACTCCCCAAAGCGACATGCCATACGTCTGTTTTCTGTTATACAATTGGTTTAACCTAAAAACCTTTATGACCATGCAGGGCAATAATACAACTAAGACGGGGACTGAGCCGTAACCTCGATTCACAAGAGCCTTTAAAAATGCTCGGTGAAATGCAACCGCGTTTTCATTAGATACCCTTTTAATCCGCTGCCTAGAACAACCACCTTCCCTGAATTGCCAAGATACTTCCATGGGAGTCTTCTCCGAAAAAACAAACTCATGTCTGACGCGTATTGGAGCTCTCCAGTGGCTTGAAAAAAGATCGAATTTTGAGCACCGACCGGCTAACCAAGATCATAAAACAACATTTACGCTCACCCGCATGCGAGCTTTACTGAGAGCGATCGGCAATCCACAGCATCAGTTTCCCTCTGCTCATCTCGCTGGCACAAAGGGCAAGGGGTCAACCGCGTCCATGCTGGCAGCAATTATGCAGGCTGCTGGATACAGAGTGGGCTGCTATCTCTCACCTCATGTCAACAGGATTGAAGAGCGAATTTGCGTAGCTGGAAAACAGATCTCCTCGCCAGACTTACTCACAGCATTCCGCACAGTGATTCCTGCTGTTGAAAAACTTGATCAAAAGGCATCTCGCAAGAAAATGCCTGGTCCAACTTGGTTCGAAGTTCTCACGGCTGTCGCATTCACCCATTTTAAGCAGACACAGGTTGATCTTGCTGTGATTGAGACCGGCCTTGGTGGACGACTTGATGCAACAAACCTGTGCAACCCTGTCGTGTCTTTGATTACCAACATCAGCCTCGATCATACCGAAGTATTGGGAAATACGATCCGTGCTATTGCTACTGAAAAAGCTGGCATAATACGGCGAGGCATCCCTGTAATATCGACGGCAATTCATCCGGATGCATTTCGTGTGGTAGTAGATAAAGCCCGAGCACAACGAACAAAGCTCTTTGTCCTCAATCGCGACTTCGCAATCAACCAAGTCACGAATACAAAACCAAGTAGTTCCCATCAAACGACTTTACATTCATTCGAAATTCAGGCCCCACCCGGATCACAAGGCACGGTCTATAAAACTGCAATGGCGGGTATTCATCAAGCAGAAAATGCTGCATCAGCAATTATGGCTACGAAAGTACTTTCCGAAAAAGGCTTCACAATTGACAAGCAAGCGATTGCCACCGGTCTACGAAAAACCCGTCTTCCTGCTCGCATAGAGTGGGTGTCAGATTCCCCTCCTATTATTCTTGATGCAGCACATAACGTTGCTTCGATGGAATCCCTAGTGAAAACATTGGCTGATCAAACCAACTTACCCAAGAAAAGGGTCCTCATTTTTGCTGCAAGTGCTGACAAAAAACTTGGTGCAATGCTGCGGGCAAGCAAAGCCTACTTCACTGATATTGTCCTTACACGATATGCAACAAATCCTCGAGCCGCCACTATAACGAGACTGCGCAAAGCAGCCGAAGAGGGAGGGTGGCGAGATCCTCACGTAGCGGCCTCGCCAACAGAGGCAGTAACAATTGGCAAACGGCTTTCGGGACAAAAAGGCCTGCTATGCATCGCAGGCAGTTTTTTCCTTGCTGCTGAAGTCCGCACCGTTTTGACTGCACTCATCGATTCATGAAAATCGGTTAAATCACTCTCACCATTGAACAATCAACGTTACTTTTGAGTGTCGAAAAGCGTGAGCGCTCGGCCTAGAACAGGGTCCGCATATCTTGGCAACAGTTCGCCTGGGTCAAGTACCGCACTGGACTGGCCAGACCGATCCCGATCCTGTCTCCAAGTAATCCAGTCCTCGAGTTGCTTTCGTGTCGGTGAAAACGCAAAGTTTGAATCCGGCCGAACACCCCATGCATCGGACTCAGTACTGGTACTCAAACGATTAAGAGAAGTACCGCTGGGTCGCTGATATTCGTTCGTTGTCAGCCGTATAGCTCCAGGCCCACTTGAAAGTGTGGTTATTGTTTGTACCGAGGCGTTGCCAAACGTGCGACTGCCAACAATCGTTGCCCGCTTGTGGTCCTGGAGACAGGCTGCAACTATTTCGGCCACACTCGCAGTAAATTCGTCAACTAGAACAGCTATCGGTACACCTTTGAGTACTTGGCCAGCGGTTGCTGTCCACTTCTGTTGAAGCTGTTTGCCATTAGAATTATTCGATCTGTCATTTGTTACTGCAGCGATTAATCCGTCCTCTAAGAATAGATTGCACAATGCAATACCACCCTCCAATATGCCACCAGAATTGCCACGCAGGTCGATGACAAGTCCTCTGGGGGGTTGCTTAAATACAAGCTTTTCAATCAACGCGGCGACTTCGGTATCTGTTCGTTTGCTGAAGTGGCTGATTCTCAGATATGCAATGTTCGGATCACCTTCCAGCCACCAATCCCACTTCCCACTAGGCAACCGGCGGTCTCCTCGCACACTTTCAATTGTGATATTTTGACGACTGAGAGTAACGTCTTGAATCACCGAGCGATCATTCAGGCCGACGCCTTGTTTTCTAATACAAAGTTCAACCTGACTGCCTACCTCACCACGAAACTGAGCAACTATTTCGGAAAGATTACGTCCTCTTGTCTCGATACCCTCAACACTAATTATACGATCCCCAGATCGAATACCAGCCTGCCAAGCAGGCCCTCCATACACGGGCGCAACAACAACAATTTCTCCTGAAGATAGTTCGGCATCAAGTTCTACACCAATACCTGCAAACTCTTTCTTAAAGTCTCTCTCATAGTTTCTTAACTGGGATGGCTCAATGAATTCTGAACGATCATCGAGTTTACGAAAGACACCCTCCATCGCTGCTTGAAAGAGTTGCTCTGAATCAATGTTTCGGAAATACCCCTTATCAATACGATAGATGACTTCAGCAAAACGCTTTCCCTGACCAGTTCGATCCTGAGCAGCGCAGGCGAGGATGCACCCAGGCACAACAATCGCAAAAATAAGAAGATTTCTTCGGTGCATTACTGTATTTCACCAGCAAAAGGTCCACCATGACAACCTCGCGTCCTGAAAATAAGGTGAAACAAGGTCAAATCCCAACACAACTCTTTTCCCGCACAAAAAAAACCATCTGCTCCAGAACAAAATTTGAGTCAAACAGGGCAATTTAAAGCCGTTAGGGACGGCTCAATCCTAGGCCTGCAAAGCATAAGAATGGATAATTCTCGTAAACCATGAAAATCCTGTACGGAATGAGTCTTTTGCCAGAAGCGATCTGGAACAGATTTCCTCCCTTGATTAGTGTCTTCGCAGTTGTCCGAATCCCTCAGCATTAGGAGCCATGTTCGATGGCACGTCGATCAAAGTCAAAGCATCGCAGAGAACAGCAAAATGATCCTCTCGAAGCCCTGCGGCCTCTCATTGTGCTGGGGTTGTTGGGCATGATCTTGTATGGCGCCTATTCAATCATCCAGAAAGGCCCCAAAGAAAAAAACCAAGAATGGCAACCTCCCGGAGCAACACACGCCGCGACTTCTGATGCGCCACCATTCGAACCATCCGTAACTACACCGCCACTAACCACACCACCTTCAGTAGAAGTACAGACTCCTCCCGGTGCGCTCACGAGTCTCCCTCCCAATCAAATACCGCCTCCTTCAGTACCCCTCGGTGCGCAAGCATTGGTCACGGATCAACCGTTGTCTCCTGGTACCGAACAGATGCCACCAACGTACATTGATGCTGTTCCTGCTGTTCCCCCAAAGTTCCAATCACCTGATGACACGGCCGTACTCGCCAGGGAAAACATGGCGGAACAAAAAGAATCTGTAGCTTTCACTGCAGCGTGGACGGATGCCCATAATAAACTTGAAGCTGGTCGATATGCCGAAGCACTTGCCGTTCTTTCGGTGTGGTATGACAATCCTTCCCTCAGCGTTGAAGAAAACCATCAACTTGAAAGACTTCTTGGACAACTCGCTGGGACTGTTATCTATTCAACGCAAGACATGCTACTACCACCGCATACGGTAGCTGGCGGAGAGACACTTGAAACTATTGCCAAGCCGCTTAATATTCCTTGGAAATTACTTTCAAAAATAAACGGTGTCGCATCAGATGAACTTACCACTGGCCAACGGATCAAAGTTCTGCGAGGTCCGTTCGATGGTGTTGTAAGCGTTTCAAGACGCAGAATAAGTCTTCAAGTAGGTGGTCGGTATGCAGGAACTTTTCCTGTCGCTATTGGCAAGGGCTTCGCAAGCCGCTCAGGATCCTCAGTGAAACTACTTCATATTCAAGAAGAGACGAAAACTCAAACCGCCCAGACTGTTCCAGTGGGCTTTCGTCCGGCAGGTCGAGCGGCAATTATTCTTGAAAACGGCTTAAGTATTCAACCCGCCAATGACCCGAGTTTTGTCACGAAAACACCAGAAGACAATGTGCTTCTCGTATCATCTGCTGACTTCAATGATTTAGCCGGAATTCTTGGACAGGGATCACACTTACTCGTTCGGGAATAGTGATCTTTTTGGTTTCTTGGCCAAAATTTTGTGAAGGTACAACGTTTGACGGTCCGAAGAAAGAATCGGGTTGTCTGGGATTTGCGGGGAACAGCCGCCGTATTTAATTACGCCTTGTACAAATGGGCAGTGGAGGCAGAAAGGTGTATCTTCAAAAGAGACCAAGCCGAAAGCTCTCTCTCGCTCTATGCCTTCTTTTCTCATCCGTTGTTAGCATCGTTAGTAATGGGTGCACAATGTGCCCATCACCTTTCGATTATTCAGGCACAGTACCAGGCTCTGCGAATCAGAATGATTTCCGAGTACGGGCAAATGGCATCCTTCCAATTTGGAGACGACCAAAACCGTGGCCTCCTGTTGTGTCCCTAGAGGCGGAAGAGCCTCGCTTAGTGTCAGGTGAGTCCATCGATGACACCTCAGCTGTATCTCGTGTCATAGTGGCATCGCACGGCGAAGAACTATCAATCGTTCAACAAACCAGTTCTGTCCTTATTGATCAATCACCTCAGGAAGTCCCTGCTAACGAGGAGGAACAGACTGAGACGAATAACTCTATTTCTTCCGAAAAAAATGACACAGCCTCTTCTAAAGAGTCATAGAGAAAAGCATTCCCGGATACACCTTCGATCAGTGCGCGTCAACTAGAACTTAACGGAGGCTTCCATTCGTCTAGTAGAACTGCATTTTTTGGCACGACAATCACGCCATCTCGAATGGTAAACTGCTTGCTTTCTGGAAGTTCTGTCAGTCCACAATCATTGATAACTTTGGCACGACTTCCAATTCGCACGTTTTTATCGATGATTGCCTTCTCGATAATAGTTCCGTCACCAATACCCAGAGGCGGAACATTTTTAGACATGTCAACTTCCAGATGTTCTGGTGTTTCGTAGTAGTCATTTCCTAGAACGACTGAGTTACGGATAACTACATTTTTTCCGATTTGGCACCGCAAGCCTATGACACTGTTTTCAATTACGGTGCCCGCACCAATCGTACAGCCGTCTGAAATGAGGCTCCCTTGCACACCAGCGCCGTCCACTCGCGAAGGCGGCAAAAATCGAGCTCGTGAATAGATAGGAGCATGTGGTGCAGCCAATTCAAATGGTGGTTTTGATGATGCGAGGTCGATGTTGCATTGATAGTACGAGCGGATTGTTCCGATATCTTCCCAATATCCGTCAAAAGGGTGGAGCTGAACATGCTTTGCTCGAATCGCGGCTGGGAAAACCTCCTTGCCGAAATCTTGGTAATCGGTTTTTAGCAATAGATCCAATAAACAATCGCGGTCAAAGAGATATATACCCATGCTTGCCATGAGACTACGACCCATTGCTTGAATGCCTGACTGTTCGATCCATGCTGGATCAGTCCGAACCAAATCGAGCTCAGCCCTAGTTTTAGGTTTCTCTAGAAACCCTTCCACTCGACCTGTTGAATCAAATCGCATAATTCCAAATGATGATGAAACGTCATCGGCGACAGGAATTCCAGCAATTGTTACGTCCGCGTTATTTGCCTCATGTGTTGCTAAAAGATCGGCATAATTCATCCGATACAATTGGTCACCAGAAAGTACTAATACCTGTTTAATATCAGAATCCTGAAGCAACTTGATGTGCTGCCGCACTGCGTCCGCCGTCCCTTGATACCACGCCATTGCTTCATTGGTTTGCTGTGCGGCCAATATTTCGACATAGCCACCACTGAAGGCGTCGAATCTGTATGTACGACGGATATGCCTGTGCAGACTCACTGAATTAAATTGAGTCATCACATAAATTCGTTGCACCCCACTATTAATACAGTTCGATAGTGGCACATCGATGATGCGATACTTTCCAGCAAGTGGAACCGCTGGCTTTGAACGATCTCGTGTCAGAGGGTAAAGCCGCGTTCCACGGCCTCCGCCAAGCACCAAAGCCAATACATTACTCACACTCATCCAATGATTCTCCACGTTGAAGGTGCGTCAACAAAATTACAGAGTGGATATGTGGCACTACAAATCCCCTGTTTTACATGCTACGTTGCTCCGGCCTCAGGACCAAGTAGACCTCATTGAAAACTGACAAACAGTCTCATGGAACCCGGCCATTCCGTATCAATTTTTCCGAACACCACACCTGTATCATTTATCTTCTTGATATACACATGTCGTTCGGGTCAATTTTTGATAACGAAGTTCACCATCCGACCTGGTACGGCAACCACTTTCACTATTGTTTTTCCAGCAAGCAAGGCTGCGATTTTTGGCTCTGCTACTGCGGCAGCCTCTAATCCAACGGCATCTGTACCTGCAGGCACAGTGATACGCGCACGAAGTTTTCCTTGAACCTGTACTGGGATTTCAGAGGTGGCATCTTGTAGCCAACATGCCTCTACAAGAGGCCAGGCAGCCAGCGAGACCGGGCTAGTATTTCCCAATACGGCCCAGAGCTCTTCTGCGAGATGAGGTGCAAAAGGTGAAAGTACAGAAACAAAAAGAGAGAGCATCTCCCGTGGTCGCTCCTGTAGTGGTGTAGCAAAGTTTACAAATTCCATCATCTTTGCTATCGCGGTATTGAACGAGAGTGAATTAATATCCGATGTAACTTTGTCAAGCATGCGATGCATCGCCCTCATCTGTTCATCCGTGGGCTCTTTTTCAGTTACTTGTGTCGCAAGCTGTATATTCTCGGCCCCCTCGTCCACCACGAGCCGCCAGCACCGATCAAGAAAGCCTCGAACTCCTCCAACACCGGATGTGCTCCATGGCTTCGTCGCCTCAAGAGGTCCCATAAACATCTCGTACAGTCGCAGTGCATCAGCACCAAACTCACTGACAATTTTGTCTGGGTTAACGACGTTCCCACGACTCTTCGACATCTTATATGCTCGGCTCTCCACACGAACGTGGGGCGCGTCCCGAAGCACAAAGTGCTCGCCTTGCTTTTCCACATTTTCAGCTGAGACCTTCATCGGTGTGTCTGAACTACTCTGCTGACCGGCTGATACCCAACCACCTGAACTTCCTCGATACCCGGTAAACTCCATCTCCCCGAGTATCATTCCTTGATTCACTAGCCGAGCAAAGGGTTCGACTGTAGATACGTAACCACGGTCATAAAGCACTTTATGCCAGAAGCGGCTGTAGAGCAGATGCAGAACAGCGTGCTCAGCTCCACCTACATACAAATCAATTGGCATCCAGGCCTTTTCAATCTCTGGATCAATAAAATGCTCATGATTCGTCGGATCGAGAAACCTCAAGTAATACCAGCACGAGCCGGCCCATTGAGGCATTGTATTTGTCTCTCTACGGTACCTTTTACCATCTCGTTCAACGTACAGCCAAGCATCATTGGCTCGAGATAGTGGCGGATCGGGTGTCTTTCCTGGCCGGAAGTCATCAAGGTCCGGAAGCGGTACGGGCAACTCGTGTGAATCAAGCGGCCGAACGACACCTGTTGGCTGACCTGACTCATCAAGCTCATGCAAGATAGGAAATGGCTCACCCCAAAACCGCTGACGGCTAAAGAGCCAATCACGCAATTTGTAGTTTGTGGCGGGTCTTCCAAGACCTCCGTCGAGTAAATCTGCAGCAACTTTTTCGATAAAAGCTTCGCTCTGCATACCTGTATACAGTCCCGAATTGACTGATATTCCGTACCCAGTAAACAGTTCGTCGCTCCCAGCATTGCCACCTAATGGCTCAACAACTGAAACGATTTTCAAATTGAATATCTGAGCAAATTCAAAATCCCTACTATCGTGAGCAGGCACTGACATAATTGCGCCTGTGCCGTACGAAGCGAGTACATAATCAGCCACCCAGATTGGTACCGATTCACCCGTCAATGGGTGAATGCAATACGAACCGGTGAAAACACCAGTTTTTTCTTGAGCTAAGTCGGTTCGATCGAGATCACTCTTACGACATGCAGCCTCACAATACTCATGAACGACATCTGCTTCAGCAGGAATTGTTATTTGATTTCGGAGTGGATGCTCTGGCGAAATTACCATGCAACTTACTCCAAACAAAGTATCTGGTCTTGTTGTGTAAATTCGAAGGCAGTCCGTTGGTGCTTTCAACGGGTATCCGTTTTTTGCACGACAACTCTTCCAGGCAAGAAAAGCCTCTTTTGAATCTTTTACTGACAAGCCTTGTGGTGGAAGATAAAAATCTACCTCTGCACCCGTACTACGGCCAATCCAGTCTTTTTGAAGTTTTTTAATACTCTCTGGCCAATCAAGACCTTCTAACTCTGCTCCAAGTCGATCAGCATATGCTGTAATCCGCAACATCCATTGTCGCAGTGGCAATCGAACAACTGGATGCCCGCCACGCTCGCTGAGTCCTCCTATAACTTCTTCATTAGCGAGTACCGTCCCAAGTTCTGGACACCAGTTAACAGGCGCTTCCGACTGGTATGCAAGACGGTGATCATTGCGGTATGCATTGACTGCTCCCTCACCTGACTCCTGAACATTCTTAGGGATCGGAAGTTCTGATATTGGTCGGCCCTGTTGTCGATCCGCATCAAACCATGTGTCGTACAGAAGTAGGAAAATCCATTGAGTCCAACGAACAAACTCGGGGTCTGTCGTGGAGGTCTCACGCTCCCAGTCATAGCTAAACCCAAGCATTTTCAACTGCCGCTTGAACGTAGAAACATTGCGCTCCGTACTCTCTCTTGGCGGAGTACCGGTACGTATCGCATGTTCTTCAGCCGGCAACCCAAAGGCATCGAAACCCATTGGATGAATAACGCTCGATCCCCGCATTCGCTCAAAACGGCTGACAATATCCGTCGCGGTGTAACCCTCTGGATGACCAACGTGCAATCCATCACCACTTGGATACGGAAACATATCGAGAATGTATGCCTTTTTGCCGGTCGGAAGGCGGGGTGAGCGAAAAGTTTTCTGCTCAGCCCACCAGGCTTGCCATTTCGGCTCTATGACAGACGGATCGTATTTTGGCATTTGTCAGTCAACGCTATCGGGTTAAGGGATGTATGATGATGGAAGGCTACAATTTGATGAGTCTAATAGACCGAAAAGTTCCGACAACGCTTCGGCAAGAGCCACGGGTACGGCGACAAAACCTACAATCTTTCAGAATTCGTGAACTCAAGGAGGCCAGACTTTTGAATCGAGAGACACCTGCTGATGAACCTGGGAGACACTTCCATATTCCTACGGTTGAAATCCCTGCAATGCTCCACCATCAGCTTCTAAAAAGCCTGCGCGACGCTGGCTGGCGGCTCAAAATGGCAGACTCACTTGGCACACGACTCAACGGCCGCCAACTTCTTACTCGTATTCTTGCCGCGAGACTTGTTCTTGAAAAAACCCTCGATCCTTCAGAGAAGCGGGTCGGTATTCTGCTTCCTCCAACAGCTGGCGCTGCCATCGTAAACGCTGCACTTGCACTTATGGGCCGAGTTGCCGTGAATCTAAACTACACATCTTCCCAATCAATACTTGAAACGTGTATCGAACGGGCTGGGATCCGACACGTGATTTCCAGTCCAACATTTTTATCTCGGATCGAATTAGATCTCGGGGATTTTCTTCTTGATGCTGCTGATCTACGGAAACAACTTACGATCTTGCAGAAGCTTCAGGCCTGGTCAGAAGCAACCCTTATGCCGCTCTCAATGCTAGAGCGTCACCTTGGTCTAAAAAACATTCAGCCTGATGATGTCCTGACTATCATCTTCACTTCGGGCTCAACAGGTGACCCAAAAGGTGTTGTTCTCAGTATTGAAAATGTTGGGAGTAATGTTCGAGCGATTTCTGACCTACTTCACCTTTCCCCAGCTGACACCGCACTTGGTGTACTACCTTTCTTTCATTCATACGGTTACACGACTGCCTTATGGGTACCACTCACTCTTGAGCCTGCGGTTGTCTATCACACGAACCCCCTTGATGCGAGAGTTGTTGGCACACTTGCACGGGACTACAACGCGACAGTGTTAATGGCGACACCTACTTTTCTAAGAACTTATATTCGCCGTACTGAATCGGACGACCTTTCGACGCTTGAAGTTGTTTTCGGTGCTGCAGAAAAACTGACAACTGATGTCACCGACGCTTTCGAAGAGAAATTTGGTGTCCGGCCCCGTGAAGCGTATGGTGCAACGGAACTTTCTCCCTTGGTATCAGTAAACGTCCCTCCATCTCGCCATGTTCCCGGCAGAGCGGTCGACGCCCGTGAAGGCACGGTCGGAAAACCAATACCTGGCTGTACGGCAAAGATTACTGACAGAGAGGGTCTTCAAGAACTACCTGTCGGTGAAGAGGGACTTTTGTGGATCTGTGGACCTAATGTCATGCAAGGCTACCTCGATCGCGACGACCTTACCGAGCAGGTCATTTGTGAAGGTTGGTATCGTACCGGTGACATTGCAAAACTGGACACCGATGGATTTATCACAATAACCGGTAGACAAAGCCGATTTTCGAAGATCGGTGGTGAAATGGTTCCTCATATGTTGATTGAAGAAGCTGTAAATAGAATCTTAGGAGCAACCGACGGCGAGCTTCTGGCCGTGGTCACTGCAGTGCCGCATGTAACAAAAGGTGAGCGGCTTGTTGTCTTAACTACAAAAACTTCAGCGGCCACACAAAATATCTGTCGTGAACTTGCTCAGTCAGGACTTCCGAATCTCTGGATTCCATCCTCGGACAGCTTTGCCGAAATAGAAGAAGTACCTGTTCTTGGTTCAGGCAAACTTGACCTGCGAAAAATAAATGATATTGCAAAAGGATATTTTTGTGACAACTCAGACACCGAATAGTGAAAGCTGCCACAACCTTCCTCAGCACATGAAATTCAGAGTGATTCTTGGAAGAGCTGATGATCTTAAAGCTGATGTACTCTTTCAGATGAGTGTGCCGACTAAGGCAGAGGCAGATTCACCTCTAGAATTTGAAGGTTTTTTGACTGGTCCAAGATCAACACGTGCAAGCACACTACCTGTTCAGCAAAATATCCGAATTCACTCGCAGCAGGTTGTTGACGAGGGTACTGAAATTCTTGGACATGCCATGTTAACAGAGCCCGCATTCTGGACACCAAATGTGCCAATGCTCTACCTCGTAAAATGCAGGATTACTTCTTCTGGCAAAGAAGTAGCTTTACTCAGTCAGACTACTGGCCTTCGTCGTCTCGGTATTCGCAACCACTCTCTTTGGCTTGATGGTCATCGATTTGTACTACGCGGCGTAACAAGCGGTAACAAAAAAGCATCAGCGGAACAACAGCCTGCTGCCCCAGAAGGTGATAGAACTGCAGACGTTCTTGACTTGCCTGCAGAGATTTTCTCTAAAACCAACTCGCCAGAAATCGAGATTGATGAAAACTTGGAAACTGCTGATCAAATTGGGCAACCATTAATTATTCGCTTACATCCTAAAAGTCAGCCGTCCGCTATTCCATCTGCAATTTGCCGACTCACAAGCCATCCTTCCGTGTTTCTAACAGTCATTCCAGATACTCTGCTTCCAGAAGTACCAAAATTTTCCGCTTACAAAGGCACGATGCTCTTTGCAACAGAAATGTCTGCTCAAAAAGCACCTCTGGAATTGCCGAACGGTATCGACCTTGCCATTGTTCGGCTCGCTCAAACAGTGCCTGATTCCTCGTGGAAGATTCCCCCACCTTATCCCGTCATAGCATGGCAAACAGGGGTGCCCTCACAGCGGCAGGAATGCGATCGCCTTCAGGCTTTGCTCGCCAACTGGAGAACAGCTCCCAAAAGCCCGCCGTCATCGTGGGATTGGGCTGGATATCTTGTTGGCGACGCAACGATTCATCACAAGGCTTAAAAAGTCCATCAAATGCAAAAGAAAAATTACTTTGATGAATTACGTTTTATTCGTCAAATTCGATACCAAAAACTTGGAGTCAACGGACAGCAGAAGCTGTCACAGGCGCACGTCGGAATTGTTGGATGTGGTGCACTCGGAAGCGCAACGGCAGTAGCACTTACAAGAGCTGGCGTCGGCAACCTTACAATCATTGATCGGGACGTACCGGAGTGGAGTAATCTACCGAGGCAAATTCTTTATACGGAGAAAGACGTTCACGATGGATTACCGAAGGTAATTATTGCAGAAAGAAGACTTAAGGAAATTGACAGCAGCTTACACGTGACACCTCACGTAGCTGATCTAACTGCTCATAATATTCCTGATCTGCTTTCGGCAGTGGATATTATTGTTGACGGTACAGATAACTTCGAAACTCGGTTCCTTATGAACGACTTTTCCTGCCACGAGGATATTCCTTGGATCTACGGTGGTGTCATTGGTGCAGAGGGGAGAGTCATGACCGTTATCCCTGGCGAAACCGCATGCTTGCGATGCCTCATGCCTGACCTTCCAACGCCTGGTAGCCTGCCAACATGTAACACAGCTGGAGTGCTTGGAGCAGCTGTCATGGTCGTTGCCGGAATCCAAACAGCAGAAACGATCAAGGTCATCACCGATCCTGCTGGAGATACTGAGAGTACT